>JBMYOA010000037.1:0-14480 GCA_049598825.1 Opitutales bacterium
AAAGGTCCAGAACATCATCACTCGTTTTAAATGATACACGATCCAAACCTGGCACGGGAGGCATACTTATCTTGGAACCGGTAGAAATTACATATTTATCAGCTTTCAGAATGGTACCATCATCAAGCTCGACGCAGTTTTCATCCAAGAATTTTGCTTTCGAACGGAAAAGAGTAAATCGTCCATCCTCCAACTGCCCCTTTCGGTAATCAGCAAACTCTGCGATGATTTCCCTTTTTCTTTTCTGCATGGCAGGCATGTCAGCTTTCAGATCAATACTATCAAATCCAAATACACTACCCTGCCGAGCAAGATGTAAGGTTTCTGCCGAATAAATTAAGGTTTTGGATGGCATGCACCCCCGTAAAATGCAAAGTCCGGATAGTTCATCTCCCCCATCAACCACGGCAACCTTTCCACCATCTTCACAGAAGGTTCGTGCAGCGGCATACCCGGCACTACCACCCCCTATAACTATAAAATCAAAATTATGTGTCATAAATAATTAAGCATATTTTGTAAGAACCTTTTGAGATTTTGGACAGTAATCAATGCAGAGAGTTAAATTTTGTAAAAAATAGTTTTGCGAATTTAGATACTTTAGAATAACAAAAAGTATCATTATTGCCCTTTTCCCCCAACACCAATAACTAAATTCCTATGATTAAGCTTCAAGAATATGATGTAGGCGAAGTAGTCCTCGCCGCAGGCGAACTTGGCAGAGGTTTCTGCATCTTAGAAGATGGTGTTTTGGAAGTTATCAGGGATGGCAAGGTACTTAGCGAAATCAACATGGCAGGTTCAATCTTTGGAGAACTGAGTGAAATTCTTGGTCTTAAAAGAGATGCAGTCATCCAAGCTAAGTCAAAAGCCAGGGTACGACATGTAGAGGAAAGTATCGCAGACATTGTTTCTCAAAACCCAAAAGTCGCATTAAAACTAATCAAAACTTTGGGCAGAAGATTATACAGAATGAACCGAATTGCTGCCAAAGAGGTTGCTTCCAAGGAAACACACATTGAAACAGCACATAGCATTAACATTTTGGTCGTTGACGATAAACCAAATATTATCAAGCAAATTTCTGATATCTGTGCCCGAAGTAACTGGGTAGTTAAAAGTGCGGCAGATGAAGCATCCGCCCTCCGTGCATGTGAAGGATCAAGCTTTGCTGCGATTCTCATAAGTATGGCCCTGCCAAATGAAGCACCCGTAGATCTTCGCAGAAAACTTAAGACCAATCACAATGTACTTAACACTCCGGTTGTAGGTATGATTGTAAAGGGCGACGATGCAGCCCAAAAGAAAGCACTGGATGCAGGATTTACTGACTGCATCGAAAAGCCTTTTGATACTAATAGAACTGAAGCTGTTTTGTACAAGGTTATGAACCTGGACTCCTCAGCCCGATATTTCTCTTTCGTAGAGGATTATCTTCTTTTTAAAGTTCCGGCCGAACTGTCCAATTTTGTCATGACTGACATCAAGGACAACATGGACGCCAGAATCAAGAACACCATCAATGAAGGAATCCTGAAACTTATAATTGATGTCTCATCCCTTGAAGAAGTTGAGGAAGATGCAATCGAGGTAGTCGGGGAATTTGCTGAAAAAATAGAAGATATGAAACTTCCCATGCGGGGAGCCATCATTGCCACAGGTGAGGATGCTGAAATGTGGAATAATTTGGATGGTTGCGAAGAATGGGGTGTCTGTGAGGATATCGATTCAGCCAAGGATTATTTGGCTAGAGAACCGGATTCTGACGACGATGAATAAGATGTATTCATCCAGTAATTTCTAAATAAGTATTTTTTCAGTGTCCCAAGAAATGAATGCGGATTATGTCCGTTCCAAGTTTCTTGATAGTCATAAAAATGTCGTAGAATCATTAATGAAAAATGATAACGACCTGACCGAGCACATTGACACATGGGAAAGGGATGAAGGTGGTGGTGGAAAAACATTTGCCTACTCAGAAGGAAGATTTATGGAGAAAGGAGGCATCAACTTTTCTGATGTACAAGGAGCCAAACTTCCTCCAAGTGCCCTATCAGAAAGGGCAGAACTCACTGGGTCTCCATTTAGGGCTATGGGGGTATCGGTAGTTTTTCACCCGACCAACCCACATGTTCCTACTGCTCATGCAAACATAAGATTTTTTACAGCCAAAAATCAAAAAGGAGAAAATGTTTGGTGGTTTGGTGGTGGTTTTGATTTAACTCCTTATTATCCGGTTTTAGAAGATGTGGTATTTTGGCATCAGAAAGCAAAAGATCTTTGCGATTCATATGGAAAATCCCTTTACAAAAAATTCAAAGATCAATGCGATCAGTATTTTTATATTTTGCACCGCAAAGAAACAAGGGGAGTAGGAGGCATTTTTTTTGATGACCTTTGCATTGATAACTTCGATAAAACTTTAGCGTTTTGTTTGGAGGTGATGGCAACCTTCGCTGATTCCTATTTTACTATCTTTGAAAAAAGAAAAGGCATTTCTTATACGGAAAAAGAAAAAGCATTCCAACAGTATCGAAGAGGCAGATATGTGGAATTTAATCTCGTCTACGATCGCGGGACTCACTTCGGTCTTCAATCTGGCGGCCGTACTGAATCCATTCTTATGTCTATGCCCCCAACAGCAAACTGGTCCTATCAATGGACTCCTCTTCCTGGATCAAAGGAAGAGGAATTATATAAAAACTTTCTTAAACCCGTAGATTGGTTAGATTTAGAAACATGAATTCCAGAGAAAGAATTCTTGCTGCCATTAACGCAACTAACGAAGGGCGCCCTCCCCTTTGGGTGATGAGACAGGCTGGCAGGTATCTTCCAGAATATAGAAAACTTAAGGAAAAGCATGGCTTTCTGGAAATGGTAAAAACTCCAGAATTAGCATGTCAAGTAACCCTGCAACCCTTAAAACGTTTTCCTCTGGATGCAGCCATTTTGTTCTGCGATATCCTGGTGATTCCCGAAGCAATGGGTCAGGCATACAAATTCAGAGACGGTGGTGGAATATCCATGTCACACGCATTAGATTCAGAAAAATCTATTGAGGCACTAAATATATCCGAAATTTGCCACAAACTTTCCTATGTAAATGATGCCCTGAAATTGCTCAAGAATGAGCTTGGCGAGAAGAGAGCTTTACTTGGATTTGCGGGATCTCCATGGACTCTTGCCTGCTACATGATTCAAGGAGAATCCGCCGATGGCTTTCCCCGTGCAGTTGCATTGGCTAAAAATAATCCAACGGCATTCAATCAACTGATGGAAAAACTTACATTATCCATTATTGATTACTTAAGGATGCAGGCGAAAAGCGGAGTGGATGCCGTGCAGATTTTTGATTCATGGCAAAGCTTGTGCCCGCCTCAACATGCATGGGATTGGTCGATCAAGTGGATTAATCTAATCGTTGAGAACTTGAAAACAGATGTCCCTATTATACTTTACGCAAAGTCATCCTCGGAAAGAATTGATTTATTAAAAAAATCCAATGCTCATGGACTGAGCCTTAGTCATGATATTGATTTAGCACTGCTGAGGAAAAACCTACCTGCTGAATACCTACTTCAAGGTAATTTACCTCCAGAACTACTCGAAACCAGTCCCAATAATGTGTACCAAGAGGCTGTTACTTTTCTAAATAAGATGAATGGAGACCGTGCTCATATTTTAAACCTTGGTCATGGTATTAGGCCTCAAGCCAAAATTGAGTGCATGGAAGCACTTGTTCAGGCAGTAACCGAATATAATCCAAGTTAGCTTTTTGGTTTTGCTAATTTGCAAAGATCTTCAACAGCCTCCTCAAAATCCTCAAAACCCTCAACAATCTCGATTTCCATTCTGACGAAAAAAAGAGGTATTATGGGTTTATAGTTTGCAGGAATGCGAACAGCATCCTTCTCGGTTGTAATCATTACATCCGCACCAGAATTTTTAGCCTGTTGAAACATCTTATCTAATTCGTCCTTGGAATATTTATGATGATCAAGATATCTCTGTTTGAATCGAACTTCGCCCGACATTCTTTCAATTAAGTCCTCAAATCCACGAGGAGATGCAATTCCGCAAAAGACTCCCACATAAAACTCGTGAAGAAAAGTGAGCTTTTCCTTCTTTAGCGCATTCACTTCTTCAAAATACCTCGGTCTATGAACACAACGTATGATTTCCGCATGAGGATTGTACTTCCTGACTGTCTGAAGAATTTCTAATTCCGGTTCTATCTCGGATTTGGTAAAAAAAACATAGGAAGCACGTTTTAAATGCCTAACTGGTTCTCGAAGTATACCACGAGGCAAAAGACATCGATTACCAAAGGGATTGGTCTGATCAACCAGAAGAAGGTTTAACTGGCCTTTTAAATGCAGATACTGAAATCCATCATCTAGTATAACGGTATCAACATTAAACTTTTCAATGGCATATCTTCCAGCTTTGACTCGATTTTTATCTGTCAAAACAACGACCCCTGGTAAATTTCTAGCAAGCATGAAAGCCTCGTCTCCTGCATCCTCTGAATTTAGAAAAACTTCGCTACCATCACTCACAATTCGGGGGGGACTAATATCCTTGAACCCGAACCAATTCTGTAAATTTCTTTTGGTCGAATCCTGTTTACTCTTGTAACCGCGACTCAGAATGGCCACTTTCCTCCCTTTTTTGAGTAATTCCTTGGCAAATCTTTCCACCACAGGAGTTTTACCGGTACCTCCAACCGTTAAATTCCCAACCACGACGACCATGCAGTCCAAGGGTTTATTGTGTAAGATAATACGGTTGGAATATAAAAAGAGGCGCAACCTCACAATTCCAGAAAATAAGATTGAAAAGGGTCTCAGAAACAAACCAAACAACCGAGCAGAAACTGAAAGATCTCGGTCGTACAAAACGCCCTCTACAAAACTTTCAAAATCACTTAGCTTATTCTGAAACCAACTGTTGTTCCGATTCGTCACTTTTTAGGTAGTAATGAAATTGTCTTCTCTTTCAACCCGTTTCCAAGTATTAAGTATAAACTTTCAAGTTTTAGATTTATAAAATCAGAACCAGCCAAACAAATTCATGCAAGTTACCTTACTTAAATCCAAGCTTCACATGGCCGCCGTTACCTCTGTTCGTCCAGATTATTCAGGAAGTTTGTCTATTGATCAAAATTTGATGGAGGCAGCGGGATTCCTTCATCACGAAAAAATCCTTGTTGGCAATATTGCCAATGGAGAAAGATTTGAAACTTATTGCATACCTGCCGCTCATGGCAGTGGAGAAATTGGCTTAAACGGTGCAGCTGCCCACAAGGGAAAGCCTGGCGACCCCTTGGTGATTATGACCTTTATCAACCTTAATCCAGAGGAGGCTGCAGTTTGGGAACCTCGACTTGTGCTTGTAAGTAATAATAACCAAAAATTTGATTTAGTTTCTTCACCAAACTCATAAGCATTCCGATGATTGATTACAAACTTCATATACCTGGACCCGTTGATGTATCACAAGGTGCATACAAAGCTCTCACCACTCCTGTGATGGGACACAGAAGCCCGGACTTCGTCGATCTTTACCAAAAATGTCAACCTCTTCTGCAAGAATTATTTATGACAGAAGACCCAGTTTTTCTGTCTACTTCAAGTGCTTGGGGTGTAATGGAAGGGGCCGTCCGCAATTTGAGCGATAAGAAAGTTTTATGCTGCATGTGCGGAGCCTTCTCTGACAAATGGTTGGATGTAGCAAAGAGATGTGGAAAAGAAGCTGACCCCTATTCCGTTGCGTGGGGTTCTCACATCGACCCAGTTGAGTTGGATAAGAAACTCTCAAGCGGGGAGTATGATCTTGTTACACTGGTCCATAACGAGACATCCTGTGGAATGATGAATCCGTTGAAAGAAATTATGCAGGTTCTCGCCAAATACCCAGATGTTCTATCCGTCATTGATACGGTAAGTTCTTTTTCAGTTGTACCTATACCCAAAGACAAATGGGGCATCGATGTCATCCTCACTGGATCCCAAAAAGCTCTGGCTTTACCGCCTGGGTTAGCCTTATTTTCTGTATCACAAAGAGCTTTTGACCGAGCTAAAACGATGGAAGGAAGAGGCTATTATTTCGACTTCATCGAATTTCTTAAAAATCATGAAAAAGGGATGACCCCAAGCACTCCCGTAATCCCCCTCATACACGGCTTACTCTACACACTGGAGAAGATTTTCGAAGAAGGTATTGGACAAAGACATGATCGTCACGAAAAACTCAACCAAATTGTCCACCAGTGGGTAGGAAAACACGGGTTTGAGCTTCTTCCTGAAAAGCAATTTGCATCCAAATCTCTGACATGCGTCAAAAACAATC
Source organism: Opitutales bacterium (assembly GCA_049598825.1). Lineage (GTDB taxonomy): Bacteria > Verrucomicrobiota > Verrucomicrobiia > Opitutales > Seribacteraceae > Seribacter. The sequence goes on from JBMYOA010000037.1 coordinate 6,352, forward strand.
TAGATATGGATGTAGCCAATTTTGTTAAAACCCTTCGTGTTGAAAAGAAATTATCAATTGATGGTGGTTATGGAAAAATCAAAGGACAAACTTTTCGTATCTCAAACATGGGAAATGAAACCTCGGAATCGATTGAATATTTGCTAAACCAGATGGACGAAATTCTTCCTAGGTTCATGTGATATCGCTGAAACCAAGCTTTTGCCCAAGCCAATCAATGAAAAAACTCATTATCGCCGAAAAACCAAGTGTCGCCCGTGATCTTGCCCGAGTGCTGGGTAAGGTTCCAAAAAAAGAAGATTATTTTGAAAACGATGAATGGGTGATTGATAGTGCCGTCGGACATTTGGTTGAATTATATATGCCGGACGATTTTGATCCGAAATTAAAGTCTTGGAAAATATCTAATCTTCCAATCATTCCTCCCGCTTTTGAACTCAAGCCGATTTCCGCCAATAAGAAAAAATTCCAGCAACTAAAGAAACAGCTCAAGCGAAAAGACATAGAACAAGTTATTAATGCTTGCGATGCCGGTCGAGAAGGAGAGCTTATCTTCACCTACATTTACGAATTATCAAAATCCAAACTGCCCGCAAAGCGCCTATGGATGCTTTCTATGACTGATAATTCAATCAAGGAGGCCTTTTCAAAACTCAGGGACGCTGAAGATTTAAAACCTCTTCAGGACGCGGCAAGATGCCGATCAGAGTCTGATTGGCTTATCGGAATTAACGGCACGCGAGCTGTAACAATTAAGCGAACCGCATCCCGAGGTAGACAGGTATCAACGGTTGGCCGAGTACAAACCCCCACTCTTTCACTCGTCATAGACAGGGAACAGGAAATTCGTGAATTCATTCCAAGATCATTCTACAAAATTTCTGCGGAGTTTTCACTATCGGAAGGAAATTATATTGGGGTTTTTCAAAAAGAAGGTTTTTCCAAAAACAATGATGATAAACACGACCGGATAGACAGGCTTTGGGATCAAGAGGAAGCGAATTCGATTCTCGCCGAAATTGAAGGCCTGGAAACTGCAGAAGTCACTGAATCCAAAAAGAGATCACCCCAAAGCTCCGGCAAACTCTATGACTTAACCTCGCTACAAAGGGAAGCAAACCGTTTACACTCTCTATCTGCCAGCAGGACTCTCCAAATAGCCCAGTCACTTTACGAAAAACATAAGGCCATCACCTACCCGAGAACTGATTCCAAAGCACTCCCCGAAGACTACGGTGACACATGCCGTGAAATATTGCCACTTTTACCTAACGAATTTAAACAATTTAGTGACAAAATTATTAGCGAAAATTGGGTTGATGTAAAAAACAAGAAAATCTTCAATAACAAACAAATTAGCGATCACTTTGCTATCATTCCAACCAATAGTGTCCCTAAATCACTGGATGAATACGAACGCAGGGTCTACCACCTAATTGTTAAAAGATTCCTTGCCGTTTTTTACCCGCCAGCACAGTGGGATATCACCACCCGTTTATCCAAGCTTGCTAATCATACTTTTAAAACAGAAGGTAAAGTTCTTGTAGAACCATCTTGGCTAACGATTTATGGAAAAGATAAAGTGTCAGCTGAAAATTTAGTTCCTCTATTAGATCAAGATGACAATTCAGCAAAACGGATAAACTCAAAAATCGAAGTAGACGAAACCAAGCCTCCTCCGAGGTACACAGAGGCAACTTTACTTTCGGCGATGGAAGGTGCTGGAAAACTTGTTGATGATGAAGAACTCGCTGAGGCACTTAAAGAAAAAGGGCTTGGCACTCCAGCAACTCGAGCTTCGACAATTGAACATTTAATCAAAGAAAAATACCTCCGACGGGAAGCCACCCAGTTACACCCGACGATCAAAGGTGAAGATTTATTTGATTTCCTGAAGGCAGCGGGAACAGAAGTCTTAACCAGCCCGAGTATGACAGGCGAATGGGAATATAAGCTTCGTAAGATCGAAGATGGTACCATGACCAGAGAAGAATTCATGCGGGAAATATCCAAGTTGACCGAGGATTTCGTGGCTAAAACAACCGGCTTTCAGGAAACAGCGGATAATTTGAAACAAACGGAACTCAAATCTCCCGTTGACGGACAACCCCTTTATGAAGGTCTAAGCTATTTTCAGGACTTAGGTGGTGAATTCAAGATCTCAAAAAGTATTGCAGGGAGAAGGCTCGAACAAAACGAGGTGCATTCTCTTCTTACCGAAAAACGGATAGGTCCTCTCGACGATTTTGTTGCTAAAACAGGCAGAAAGTTTTCAGCCATGCTCAAACTCGAAGACGATTTCAAGGTAAGTTTCGTTTTTGATAAACCAGACCAGGATGAATCCAACGAAAAGGAACTCATGGCTGATGCCCCTGAAGTAGCCAAGTGTCCAGTGTGTGAATCTTCCATTAAACAAACCGAACTTTCTTACATATGTACAGAGCATAAAAAAGTGTCAGACAGTAATTGTAATTTCCGAATTACGCGTAAACTGCTTGATAAAGAAATCCCATTAGACGAATTTCAGAAGCTTGTTAACGAAAGAAAAACGGGACTTATCAAAGGCTTTGTTTCAAGAAGGACCAAGCGTCCTTTTGATGCCAACTTAATCCTGAAAGATAATGGAAGTATTGGGTTTGAATTCCCCCCCCGACCTCCTAAGAAGAAAAAAACTGCTTAAACTCAATGCCCGTTTATCAATATAAAGTAGTAGATTCCAAGATAGAGGATGAAATTATTGAAATTGAGCAAGAAATTGGAGCAAAAGAGTTGCGGATTCATCCAATCACCGGCGAAACCATTAAAAAAATAATAACAGCAACTTCATTAACTTTAAACCATTCTTCGACCAAGGAGAAGACTACGCTGGAAAAAGGTAACTTGGAAAAAAATGGGTTCACAGTTTTTCAAAAGGACAACTCTAATCCGCTTAAATATAATAGGACGGCAGGTAATCAAGGTCCTGAAGAGATTAATTTAAATTAGATCATCTTGCCATGACTAAGAATTCCAAACGCATAGCAAAACCATCATGGTTAAGGGCGAAGCTTCCTGCCGGGCCACAATACTCTGAGGTCAGGGATATCGTTGATCAAAATCAGCTCCACACTGTTTGCCAAAGTGCTCAATGCCCCAACATGGGAGAATGTTGGTCAAGAGGAACAGCTACCTTAATGATTTTAGGTAATATTTGCACAAGAGCCTGTAGTTTCTGTGCTGTTCAAACTGGTAAGCCAACTGAACTCGATCTCGCAGAGCCTCCGCGAGTCGCTGAAGCCGTTGCTAAAATGGGCTTACGGCATTGTGTGCTTACTTCTGTTGCCCGAGATGACTTGCCTGATGGCGGGGCCAAAGTGTGGGCCGCTACCATTCGAGCTGTTCGCCATCGCAATCCTCAAACAGCGATTGAGGTTCTAGTACCGGATTTTAAAGGGGAATATGAAAAACTGGATTTAGTATTGGATGCAAAACCTGATATTTTTAATCATAATCTTGAAACAGTCGAAAGACTGCAAAGGCCCATCCGCAAAACCGCCAGTTATCAAAGAAGCCTTGATGTTTTAAGCCATGCAAGGGAACGAGGGTTTAAAATTAAATCTGGAATCATGCTTGGTTTGGGAGAAAAGCAGGATGAGATTCGTACCGCGATTGAAGATCTCGCAGCCATTGGTTTAAATGTTCTTACTTTGGGTCAATATCTGCAGCCAAGTTCTGAGTATGCCCCGATCGACCGTTGGGCAACCCCCGAAGAATTCGACCAATGGAAAGCCGAGGCTCTGGCACTGGGAATAGAGGTCGTAGAATCTGGCCCGTTGGTTAGGTCCTCTTATCATGCAGAAGAACAATCTGCACAATTCAAGACACAGCAGAAAGCATCCGCCTAATTAAAATTACTCTGTATCAAATCGGTAGATGGCTTTTTCTGTCCTAATAAAAACAGAATTATTATAAGCCATCGAACTGGCAAGAGTCCGTTCCTTCAAATCATTAACTGCACTTAACTGATATTTTCTCTTTGCTTCAAAAACAAAGGTTTTACCAGTCTCATCAGTAAGATAGATTAAGCCATTCGCGTGGAGGAGTGAAGATGAACAACTCCCTCCTACCCTTTCAATCCAATGAGTTGTTCCAGTCTTTGCATCCAGGCAGCTAACAACACCATTATCAGCAGCCATGAACAGGAGGTTATTTATTAAGATAATAGAGGAATTGCGAGGAACTGACTTACTTGTCTTCCATATTAATTTTGAGCCAGTTACATCCCCTACTCCATCCGTTTTAATGGCATACAAGGTTGGCCGATCATACCCGCTGCTGACAAAAACGATTCCATCAGCAAATACCGGTCTCGGGACAACTGAGTAGCCACCAGGGTAATTCAATTTCCAGATTTCTTTACCTTCTAAAGAATAAGAAAATACAAATTCACTAGCTGGGCTTATAATTTGGAGCCCACTTCCTCTAGGCACGACTAATGGAGTACAAAAAGAAAAGTTCTTCTTTGTCTTACTCGTTCTGGTTGTCTTCCAAAGTACATTGCCGTTCTTTTTATCGAGACCATAAATACATGGATCACTCGCACCATCAGCACTAAATATTAATAAGTTATCATGAACCACGGGGGAGCATCCACTTCCATGTACTGGGCTATAATCAAAAACTTTTTTCCATCTGGTTTTTCCATCAGTATTTAAGCAAGCAGTACCTAAATTCCCATAGTGCACAAAAATAGATTCGCCGTCAAAATAAGGCGTCGGGCTCGCATAACTATTTTTGCGATGAATTCTGGGCAAATCAGGATAAGTAAAGAGTGAACTCCTCCAAGATATTTTCCCGGTGGACTCGTTTAAAGCAACCACTTCTAAATCCAAGGATTTTCCGTCATTTAAGGTCCGGGCATTGGTAACAACAATTTGACCACGGACTAATATCGGAGAAGACCACGCCGTGCCATTTATGGATGCCCTCCATGCAAGGTTGGATGAATTTTGGCTCCAAAACTTTGGAATCTTGGTATCTACATGCCCTTGTCCGGTGACACCCCGAAATTGATTCCATTCTCCATTTAATACTAAAAACGATAAAAAGAAAAAAGAGGAGATCACTACATATAAATACTTCATCAGTTTTTTTCTAATACGAAATTAAGGGCACCAAAAGTATATATTTACCAAAAGTAAAAAAAAGGGCACGCCGTTTGGCGTGCCCAATTTTAAATGGATGTTAATTCTTTCGAATTACATCATGCCATGATCGTGGTCATGTCCTCCAGGAGCTGCTTTCTCCTCCTCAGGAATGTCCGTAATCATGCAGTCGGTAGTGAGTAGCAGACCAGCAACCGAACCGGCATTCTGTAATGCAGTACGGGTTACCTTTGTTGGATCTACAACACCGGCTTTGATAAGGTCTTCATGTGTATCTGTGGCAACATTGTAGCCCATGCTGCTCTTTGACTTAAGAACTTGCTGAACTACTAAGGAACCTTCAACACCTGCATTATCGCAAAGCTTACGCAATGGGGCTTCGATCGCACGACGAACGATGGATGCACCGATCGCTTCGTCACCTTCAAGTGTAGTTGCAGCTTTTTCAACAGCGTTTGCAGCACGAAGAAGTGCGACACCACCACCTGGAAGAATTCCTTCTTCAACAGCGGCACGGGTAGCATGGAGAGCGTCTTCAACACGGGCTTTCTTTTCCTTCATTTCAGGCTCAGAAACAGCACCAACATTGATTACGGCAACACCACCAGCCAATTTGGCCAAACGTTCTTGTAATTTTTCACGATCATAATCGGAAGTAGTTTCTTCGATTTGACGGCGGATTTGCTTTACGCGTCCTTGGATATCAGAAGCCTTTCCGGAACCTTCAACGATAACAGTGTTTTCCTTGTCAACGGAGATTCTTTTAGCCTTTCCAAGATCAGCTAGCTGAATGTTTTCCAACTTGATTCCCAAATCTTCTGTAATGCAACGAGCACCAGTTAAAATAGCAATGTCACGAAGCATTTCCTTACGACGGTCACCAAAACCTGGAGCTTTAACAGCACAGGCATTTAAAGTACCGCGGAGTTTATTGACAACCAAGGCAGCCAATGCTTCACCTTCGACATCCTCAGCAATAATAAGAAGAGGTTTTCCTTGTTTAGAAACAAGTTGTAGCAAAGGAAGTAAGTCATTAAGGGCAGAAATCTTTTTCTCGTGAATGAGAATAAAGCAGTCCTCAAGAATTGATTCCATTGTGTCATTGTTGGTGCAGAAGTAGGGACTTAAGTATCCTTTATCAAACTGCATACCTTCAACAACATCCAATGTTGTTTCAATACTCTTGGCTTCTTCAACCGTAATGGTTCCGTCTTTACCGACTTTGTCCATAGCGTCAGCGATGATTTCACCGATTTCGCCATCCCAATTTGCGGATACAGTAGCTACCTGGCGAACTTCTTCGCGGTCCGATACTTTTTTGCTGTCACGCAAGAGCTTAGCGACTCCTGCTTCAACTGCTTTGTCGATTCCACGCTTCAAGTAGACAGGGTTTGCACCTGCTGCTACATTTTTTAAACCTTCACGATAAACACTTGCTGCCAAAACAGTAGCAGTTGTGGTTCCATCACCGGCAAGATCCGATGTTTTGGATGCAACTTCACGTACCATTTGAGCACCCATGTTTTCGTATGGATCCTGCAGATCAATTTCTTTTGCTACGGTTACACCGTCTTTCGTTACTGTAGGTGAACCGAACTTTTTGTCGATCAGTACATTTCTACCCTTGGGTCCAAGAGTTACGCTTACCGCGTCAGCAAGGGTAGTTACCCCCTTGAGAACTTTTTTACGGGCTGCTTCGTCGAATAATATTTGCTTAGCCATTATATTTTTTTCTTAGTTATTAAAAGATCGTTAAGGGGCAACTTATCCGACAACACCAAGGATGTCATCCTCACGAACGAGTTGATATTCAACATCGTCGAGTTTGACTTCAGTGCCACCGTATTTGCTGATCAATACTTTGTCTCCCTTCTTGACTTGGAAAGGAATGACATTACCGTCATCGTCTTTCTTTCCAGTACCAAGAGCTACGACTTCTGCTTCTTGCGGCTTTTCCTTAGCGGAATCGGGAATAATGATCCCGCCCTTGATTTGCTCGTCTTCATCGACTTGCTTCACAAGGACACGATCTCCCAATGGAGTGATTTTTACTTTACTCATTTTCCTTTTTTTTGGGTTTGGTTTGATATGTGAGGTTAGGGCGTACGAGATCAACAATTTGAAAACGAACGCAGAAATTTATTCTTTTTTATCAGCTTCATCAACGACTTCAAAATCAGCATCGACGATATCATCATCTTTTTCTGATTTATCCGCAGCTTTGGAGTCTGGGGATTCCTGATTGTTAGGTTCACTTGCAGCTTCGGGCCCTGCACCTGCAGCACCCGCATGTTTCATCGCTTCCTGTCCGAGTTGCTCAAAAGTCTTCTGCAATGAATCTTTTGCTTCTTTGAGTTCGGAAAGTGACGCTCCTTGATTTTCTAAAACCTTTTTGGATTCAGCGAGGATTCCATCAATAGATTCTTTTAGCTCTTTGGGAGCTTTATCACCTAGTTCAGAAAGTTGTTTCTCACACTGATAGACCATGGAATCCAATTCATTACGAACCTGCACCTGATCCTTCTTTTCTTTATCAGAATCTGCAAACTTCTCAGCTTCTTTTCGGAGGCGTTCAACTTCATCTTCATCCATGCTTGATGAGCCAGAGATCGTGATCTTTTGGTCTTTACCCGTATCTTTATCCTTAGCTGTTACATTTAAAATACCGTTGGCATCAATGTCGAAGGTAACCTCAATCTGAGGTGTTCCCCGAGGGGCGGGACGAATCCCATCCAACTTAAAATCGCCTAATTTTTTATTGTCATTCGACATGGATCGCTCACCTTGCAGAACAACAATATCTACCGCAGGTTGATTATCAGCAGCTGTAGAGAAAACTTGAGATTTTTTGGTTGGTATAGTCGTGTTACGTTCAATCATTGGAGTCGACACACCACCCGCTGTTTCAATGCCAAGAGTAAGTGGAGTGACATCAAGAAGTAGGACATCATTAACATCACCCTGAAGAACCGCACCCTGAATAGC
>JBMYOA010000038.1:0-14406 GCA_049598825.1 Opitutales bacterium
TCCATCATATATCTTAGGTAATTCATACGCCAATCCACAGGTGGGCAGATACAAAACTTGGGGCAGGGTAAGAGCCATTGCCTGGAAGCCATTGAGTTCTGTTTTCGATGTGGGAAACAATTGGAATGCAAGTGATCTATTTTTGCAGGCTTATTCTTCTAGTGGCTACAATCGTTCTCCCTGGCAGGTATTTATATCTGATAATAATCTTCATTTACCAAGAGGAGTTAACAATTATGGGACAGTGCGAAATGTGGATGCACAAAGTGAGCACCAAAATACAACTGTCGATCATAGCTTTTATGCCAACCGGGCACTTCTTGACGGTTATTTTATGACAGGCGTCGGAAGGCAAAATTGGCTGAGAAAAACGAATCCCCAAATGGAGGCGGAAGCCGCCGAATTATTTTCTAACAATTCATATTTGAATCTTAAATACAGCCCCTATCGCAATGCTCGATTACAGCCTATTTGGGAAAATAGCAGGATGAGGAAAACTTCGTATGCTAATAAATCCGAAGAAGTAACTGCTGGATCAGACGATGATTTCCGATACCAGACCATTGCGGCTGATTTATTACTGGAAGGGTCCTTCAATATAAATTCCACTTCTGTGGACGCATGGATAAGCCAATTATCATCTTTGCGGGGACTTGCTCCTGCAAATACCTCTCCTATTTCCAGTGAAACGCCCTTTCCCCGATTTACTAAATTCCCTTCGAAAAACAGTTGGAACGAAATTTCATCGCTCAAGGATGATGAAATTAAGCTTCTCGCTCATTGTTTGGTCGAACAAATAAAATTAAGGGGACCCTTCTTATCTTATGCTGATTTTGTTAACCGAAGAATTCAGGGTGTCACATCCAATCGTTTGGACAGTCCTTTCTCGCAGTGGAATAGTCAATTTCCGGAGAATAGAGATTCCGTGTTAGGCTTTAGGGGAGCCGTGCAGGCTGCGATTACAGAAGCAGAGATTAATCAGGCCCAATTTCAAAAACAGACTCCTGCTGGCAATGCATTTACCGGGAACAAGGGAGAGTGGCCGGATAATCCGATGATTCCTTTCATTCCTAAAACGAGGTATACTGGAGGGACCCTCAATACTTTCTTTCGTCTTCCTAGTTCGATGGGTTTTCTGAATTCTGAATATGGACTGCATGCGATTTCTACCCAGCCATTTCTACATCCAGACTATATATACCACACATGGGCTAGTTTTGATCCCCAACATCAAAATAGTTATGCAAGAACCAAGGCAGACTTCGGAGTCGGGAAACGTTTTGAGGAGAATTATTTTGCCGGCACTGATGCAAACGGCAACAAGTTGCCGGCCAACTTTAATTGGACACCCACTTTTAGCTTTAAAGCTGGATGGGATGACTACAACTCGGCCTTTGAATTTGGCGAAGCTCCTGAAAATCTTTTAGCAGTTGAAAATGTGGCGACAGGTGCCAATAAGCCAGGCTGGTTAATGCAATCTGATGTTTTAAGCCCGCTTGCTCCCGTCACAAATGCTCGTTCTGACACATTTACCATCCGGGTAATGGGCGAGCCGAAATCTACAGGATCAAAAAAAATGAATTCCAAGGCATGGCTAGAAATTACGGTTCAAAGAATTCCTGATTACATTAAGCCGGACCTCGATGCCCCTCATCACCGGCCCCATGAGCCCTTTGAAGATCGGAACTTTAATGGTTATTGGGATAATGATCCAAGTTTTGTGGAACACTGGCTAGACCTTAATCAAAACGGAATGGACGATCAGGGCGAGTCCACTCTCCCCGGAGCAGTTCCCGACTTACCGGGGGTTGGAAGAACCAATGAGAAAAACTGGTTTGCTGATGGATTATATTCAGATTTGAAACTGAATGCTGATTTGGAAGAAGAACCATCAGGCACAAAATTTTCGAGGATGGGAATTAATCAAAGGTTTGGTCGTAAATTTAAAATTGTTAAGTTTCGCTGGATTAAAGAACAGGATGTTTAATTACTAAGTTTGCCGAGCACTCGGTTTTCTTTAATGATTAAAATTAAATGATTCCAAAGCATATAATATTGTTATTTTCGTTCCTTCTTGGGTTATCCGTATTTTCTCAATCACCCTCGCCCAAGCCTTCACTAGTTTTACAAGCGGTCTGTTGGGATCGCTTTGCGAGTAAAAACTTATGTTATTTTCCTTGGGGTAATCATGAAGAAGAAAATGCCACTAAAATCAATCTTGATGTTGGTTTTAGTTCACCAAGTCATCCTTTTGTTTATTACGGTAAATCTCCTCTCAAATTTTTTGAGCAGGAATTGGTGCAATCACTTGATTCCTTAGAAACAGATGAAAGTAAACTGAAAGAAATTGGTGAATTCACTTTCAATTCAACAGACGGAATAACATCTGATTTTCTCTTATTGCTCATCGAGGATAAGCAAAATGCTAAAATTAAAACATACCCAATGTCCCTTAAGCAGGAGAATTTACCCTATGAATCATTTAATTGTTATTCGCAATACAATGAAAATATTTACCTTGCTTATGGTGAGCAAAAACAAGTCTTAGCTCCTGGAAAATCGGTTAGATTTAAAAGTATTGAAAATCAAACATCACCCGAGATACAGGTTTTTACTCGAAAAGACGGAAAATACATTGAATCTATGAAGGAATATATAAAGGTAAGCCAAGACAGAAGGGGCATTGTCTTTTTCTCACCATATCGCAATCGATTGAAAATGAAGAGGTATTATATTAATCGATCACCTATCGAAGAGGCCCTGGGTTATGGTTCTTTACCGTCTAATTTAGAAATAGAAGAAACCTTGGATGTAAATAAAACCCAATCGATACCTCCAATCCAAAATTAGCTGAAATCAGGTTACTCAAAAGTCTAAAATTATAATGGACCTTGCTGAATCAATATAATGAAGAGAAAACAATTTATTATGGGAATGGGTATAGCAGGAGCCTCGAGCTACACTATGGCAAGAGACTGGACGGGAGGGAATCCAACCCGTTATCCCGATCCCGATGTAATTTCATTGGATCCTGTATTTAATAAGTACAAACTGGGGAATGCTTCGATTCGACGTATATACTCAAGTCCGGATATGTTATGGGCAGAGGGTCCTGCTTGGAGTAGTGTAGGTAAGTATCTTCTATGGAGTGATATTCCAAACAATAAACAATTGCGATGGTTGCAGGATGATGGAGAGGTAACTGAGTTTCGTAAGCCTTCTGGAAATAGTAATGGGAATACATTCGACCATCAAGGTAGGCAAATTTCCTGTGAACACGGTAACCAAAGGGTCGTGCGCTATGAATTAGATGGTTCTGTGACCGTACTTACTGATTCGTATGCAGGGAAAAAATATAATGCACCCAACGATGTGGTTGTTCATCCGGACGGATCCATTTGGTTTACAGACCCGGGTTATGGAAGTCTAATGAATTATGAGGGGAATCGTTTGAATACAGGAAGTGTCCAGCCTGTGCAAAAGGAAGCGGTATACCGAATAGATTCTAAAACTTTCAAGGTTACCAAAACTACGGATGAGATCTTTAAGCCTAATGGACTGTGCTTTAGCCCAGACTATAAGAAGCTTTATGTATCCGACACCGGTGCATCCCACTACCCTCAGGCCAGTAGACAGATAAAGGTTTGGAATGTCTTGGATAATAACACCCTGAAAAATGGTAAATCCTTTGCATCAATGGAGATGGAAGTAAATGGACAGATTTTAAAAGGAGGAGCTGACGGTATTAAATGTGATGAAGATGGTAATATTTGGTCCAGTGCAGGCTGGGCAGGCCATGGATATGATGGTGTCCACATTTTTGAGCCCAAAGAGGGTAATAGGATTGGTCAAATATTACTCCCAGAGATTTGTTCGAATTTATGCTTTGGAGGTGAAAAAAGAAACCGGCTTTTCATGACCGCCAGTCAGTCTATTTATTCTCTTTATGTAGAGACAAAAGGGGCTCACTTTTGCTGAAAATAGATAAATTTATTTATTCTTTTCCTTCTCGGAATTTTAATTGACCATTGTCAAGGACGGTACGGTAATAACACCCCGACCTTGCTTTACCCGTTTTATCCTTGGTGTGGCAAGCACCCTTGCCTTTTGGAATTACTCGATAAAGAATGGAATTTTGCTCGCAATTTACACAAATTTCTACGATCTCAAGAAAATCCCCGGATGTTTTTCCTTTGATCCAAAGCTCATTACGAGAGGTACTCCAAAAAGTTGCCATTCTCTCTTTTTGAGCAGTATCTAAGGCAAGTTTGTTCGCGTAGCCTACAATTAGAACTTCACCAGTTTCGGCGTCCTGAGCTACTGCGGGAATAATATCCTCACCGCAATTGGCCACTTTTTTTAATTTTTGAAAGTCTATATTTAGAGTATTTCCTTCTTCTAAAGTGTGATGATCCATAATGATAATATTTTAAAATGACACCGCTAATATTTAAATAAAATTACCCAATATTATTCAACAGTTCATGAACAAGAGCTTGCATTTTTGGTAAGCTTTCTGAGGAAGTTTGAGTCACTTCTTCATGACTTAAAGGATTCTGGGAAATCCCCGCTGCTTTATTTGTGATACATGAAATTCCTAAGATTTTAAATCCCAAGGCATTGGCGATCATCGCTTCAGGAACAGTGGACATTCCTACTGCGGAAGCTCCCAGTGTCTGATACGCACGAATCTCCGCCGGAGTTTCAAATGCAGGTCCAGATAGTGCAAGGTAGATCCCGGTTTTGAGAGTTATGGTTTTCTCTTCTCCAATCTTTTTTGCGAGCGTTTGGAGCTTGCGACAGTAGATTTCAGTTTGGTCAGGGAATCTAGGAGCAGAAGAAAGCTGATTCTTACCAATAAGGGGGTTATGTCCCATAAAATTGATATGATCCTCAATAATCATAAGGTCTCCCACATCGAGACTCTCAGAGATTCCTCCTGCTGCGTTGGTAAGAATTAAATTTTTACAACCGACTTCATGACACAGTAATACAGGCTTCGCTATCGGGTCCCACCCTACCCCTTCATAGTAATGTCGCCTGCCAAGAAAGATCATAGCATAACTGTTCAAAGTTTTGACTAAAAGTAATTTGCTTATGTGTCCATCAATGGTGGTTTGCGATAAGCATTTTATTTCATGGTAGGGAACCTCATCAATGATAGTTAATCCGGAGCTTATCTTTGCCCATCCCGAACCACAGATTATCGCTGTCGTAGGTTGCTTATTTTCCCATCTGGCTTTTAAAAACTCAGTAGACTCAGTTATATTTGGGTCTATTTTGAGAACCGAGTCACTCATATTTCAATATTTCATCAGCAAGATTTATTTCCAGTTGGTTTTTACCTGAAGGATCGTCCGAAGGTTCTGTTCTTCCAACCACTTGAGCTTCAATTTCAAATTCTTTTGCCAGATTTATCAGGGTGCTTTCCAACTCTGGCTTGCAAAACACTTCCAGCCGATGGCCCATATTGTAAACTTGGTGCATCTCCTTTGGTGATGTCTTCGACACTTTTTGAATCTCACTGAAAATTGGCGGAGGGGTGAATAGATTGTCTTTTACATACTTTACCTCCGTACCAAAACGTAAGCATTTAGTTTGTCCTCCTCCCGAGCAGTGAACCGCACCTTTCAGTTCTTTGCCAATTTCTTCGGAAATCTTTTTTATCAAAGGTAGGTATGTACGGGTAGGGCTTAAAAGAGCTTCTCCTACGGTTAGGTCTGAAGATGGGAGAGGATCATTCATTCGGTGCGGACCGCAGTAGACATATTCTTGCTCGGTTAGCGGATCGAAAGTCTCTGGATAATTCTCGGCGTAGTGCCTGGAAAGCAATTCATGTCTTGCACTGGTCAGTCCATTGCTCCCAATTCCGCTATTTTCATTGTTTTCATACGATGCTTTTCCGGCAGATGAAAATCCTATGATGGAAAGTCCTGAGGTTATATTCGTATTGTCAATAATCGCATCTCTTTTCGCCACCGCTACGGCACAAGAATCTACCGCAACTGTTCCGGTCAAATCTCCAACATCAGCCGTTTCTCCCCCTCCGCTTTCAACATTAATACCAAGATCTCTCAGGCTTTGCAGAAAATTTTCTGTCCCTTCAATCAGCGAGGCAAGGGCATCACCTGGAAAATTACGGGCATTACGATTTACAGTACTGGACAAAACAATGCGGTCCCAAACTCCCACGCATGCAAGATCATCCAAGTTCATCACGATGCTATCCTGGGCAATACCATGAAAGACTTGAGGTTTACCGTTTTCCCTGTAGGCGAGGTAAGCTAGGATTGATTTTGTTCCTGCCCCGTCCGAATGAATCACATTACAAAGTGCGGGGTTTCCGGTAAGTAGATCTTCGGTTACCTTACAAAAGGTTCCCTGAAAGAGTCCCTTGTCCATATGATCGACCACTGCGTGAACTTCTTTCTTGCTCGAGGAAACACCCCGTTTGGAATATCTATTATTTTCTTCCATCTTATCTGTCTTGACTGATCATAAACCTGATCCAATGCAATTACTTTTTGTTTACATGAACCTGTGAAACCTAAGCTTCGAGTTCAACAATACGATTCAGCGGCTTCTTTTTTGAGAAATTCATCTAAATTTCTCATTCAAAATGAAACCATGAATAATTTATTTTGGGAAGTGACTAAAAATTGGCAGTTTGGAAAAAAAATAAACTGGGCGGGGTCTGTTTTTCAAAATCATAAGATTGGTTTAAGTGCGATTTGGATGAAGACCGGTTATATCTTGCTTTCCAGGGGAAAAGCCGAAGCTATAAAACGATTAGTAGACTATGGAAGAGCCAAGCAATGGGAAATTAAGGGAATTATGGGTGCCGGAGAAATTGTCGAAAAGTTTAGCTCAAGGTGGGATGAGAAGAGTGAGCTCTCTAGAAAAAATTTCACTAAGAGATTTATTATTTATGAATCTACTCGTGCTTATAATGCCAAAATTACAGAAAAAAGTGGTAATCTTGAGTTAGTTCAAGCCAGTGAATTCGAGTGGCCCAGAATCAGGTTGTGGGCTGCAAATTTTGCCCAGGAGGCATCTCCGGCTCTCAATCGAGAGGCAACTATCATGATGGCAAAGTCGATGCTTAAAAATAAAAACCTTTATCTTTTAAAGAATGGAATCCAATCCTTGGGAATGGCCGGGTTTGGGCGCAATACGCCCAATCGTATGGTCATTAACATGGTATTTACGCCACCGGAATTTAGAGGAAAGAAATATGCCTCTCATCTCGTTTCCTTAATGATTAAGAAGGCCCAAAAGAATGGCTTCTCCCATACTTTGTTGTTTAGTGACTACCTAGAGCAAAAAAACTTATATCAAACTATAGGTTGTAAACCGGTAGGTGAATTTTGTGAGATGAAATTATTCAAGTGAAGGAAATAAGCAGGATCATTCTACGGACATTTCTCTCTCCCCGTCTCTGAAAGTAGTAAGAACCTTGTCATTTTTTACCAGGCCTCCCCCATCTTTAATAATCTTACCCTTCTGATTACGGACAATCGTAAACCCTTTTTCCAAAGTGCGATGAAGATTAGAAGCTTCAAGAGATTTTGCTAAATAATGAATTCTTTCAGATTTCTTTTCAAAAATTCTTTCAGCGGAATGGCGTAATCTAATTTCCAGGTCATCAATTTGCTGGCTCTGCCTTTCAATTTTATTGATAGGAGAGAATAATTTAAGCTTAGCGGACAACAACTCATATTGATCGCGAATGGATTGAAGGTAGAGGCTCTTAGTATCCATCAACCGATCTTTTAAAAATGAGAATTTTTCAATTTGAGATAGATAATTAGAGCTTATCAGTTCGGCTGCACCAGATGGAGTTTCAGCACGAAGATCAGCGGCAAAATCGCACAAAACAAAATCAGTCTCATGTCCAATGGCTGAGATAATGGGAATTTTTGAATCGGCAATTTCTCTGACCAGTGCTTCATCATTAAATGCCCAAAGATCTTCCACGGACCCACCCCCTCGCGATAGTACAATCAAATCCACTTTAGGGCGAATTTTTCTGCTTTGTTTTACGGAGTTAAGTAAGTTTTCGGGAGCCTTGGGCCCTTGAACTAATGAAGGTAGGAGAAAAACTTCACCTTTCCAATGTCTTCGCTCCAAGATGGTCAAGAAATCATGAATTGCCGCACCTTCCGGTGATGTAATGAGTCCGATACGGGTTGGAAAAAGAGGAATCTCTTGTTTTCGCTCAGGATCAAAAAGCCCCTCCGTTTGCAATTGTCTTTTGAGCCTTTCAAATTCCAACCGAAGGTTTCCTACCCCTTCCTGCATCAAATGACGTACTCTTATTTGGCAGTCACCTCTAGCTTCATAAGAGGTGATATCGCCAAAAGCGAGATACTCCGAGCCTTCTTCTGGTGGAGACGCCAGGTTTCTTGCATCTCCGCGAAATAGAACAGCTTTAATTTGTGCTTTTGAGTCTTTAAGTTGAAAATAATAGTGACCGCTAGAATGAGCCCTCAGGTTGGAGATTTCTCCTTTTATCCATACTTGGCTAAAGTTTTTTTCCAGAACCTTTCTGATCTCTGAATTAATCTCTGAGATATTCCATATCCTGGAGTGTTCTTGATGAGTTTCGAATAATTCAGACTGCATTCTTTTTCTTTTTTAGAATTATCCTACCAGCAATAAAAAAACATAAAATAATCGCAAGTCCCCCGCCCAGGTTAGCAAAGTCTCCGCCAATCAAGCCTGCAGTCGCATAGATATAGCCAAAAGACGAACAGGTTAAGATGGGAATAGATATGAGTAGGTACAAATGAAAAGGCATTTTGACCGCTCCCAGGATTAAATTACTAAATATGAATGGAATTCCTGGAGTGAGCCTGAGAACCAGACTCCAAAGAAAAAAATTAGTGTTTCCAGACCCTTCAGGGATCGTGATAGGATTCCTTTTCAGTAGAACAACAAAACGATTTATAAGATTTAAACCAAAAACTCTTGCCATCCAGTAAGTCCAGCAACAATTCGTGATGAGGCAAAGTGTTCCTAAAACGGAGGATAACAGTATACCATTCGATTCTCCCCAAATGCCTGCCAAAGCTAATAATGGCGACACAGGAAGAATCAAGGCTGGCAAAAAAGCAATCGCAAGAAATAAGAGAAATCCGTTGTCAATCAGGATATCGGAAAAATATGTCCAACAGGTTACTAAGAATTCCTTACTTTTCGGACTGAGAAATAAATCTATTAAAAAAAAGCAGCTTATTAAAAAAGCGAAAAAAAGAGAAAAATATATGGTCGTTTTTTTGGCATCCACTGTCCAGGGCCCGGATAGACTCATTAATCTTCTGAAGAATTAGAATCTTCATGACCAAAATTCCAAGACTCAAAATGAAAAGCAGAGTTATTGTCTTCTTCAGAGAAATTTTCCGATGTAGCAACCTTCCAGGAATTATAAAAGGGGACGAGTATGAAGGTTATGACTGCAAAAATAGATAGCCATAGGATTAATTCCAACTTACTGAATCCTGCAGTTTTTGATTTTCGAAAAGACATTAGATTCCCCTTTATAACCCTTCAGATAAAAGACACAATAGAATCATTTAAATTTGATCCAATAGAGAATCCCTGGGGCTAAAATCCCTATGAAGCCAAAAATACCAAGTATTATCTGAGCTTTCATTGCCTTTTTTCGGTTTTCAGGAGTATCTGGAGCAGGGGGTCTTCCCCATTCATCCTCCTCTTTTGGTTCTTGCTCTTTCAATTGCTTTTGCATCAATGGATTGTTTCTACTAAATCAGCTGAACTTACGAAATTTCTAACCTAAAACTTTTTTCATGTTCAAACAAGTGACAATTATGGGACCCGGATTATTGGGAGCCTCTTTAGTGATGGCTGTAAGGGAAAAATCTTTGGCTGAAAGTATCGTAATATGGGCAAGAAGTGAGCAGACTGCCGAAAAAGCACGCAGTAAACTGCCTGCAGATGAAGTTGAAACCGATCCAGTTAAATCGGTAATGGGAAGTGATATGGTTATAATTTGTACGCCAGTGGAAACCATGTCATCGATCCTATCCACCATCGTTAATCATTTAGAGGAGGGATGTTTAGTTACTGATGTAGGCAGTGTGAAGGGTATCATTTGCGAAAACGCTAAAGATTTATTTAAATTTCCCGGTATTTCCTTCATTGGGTCCCATCCAATGGCAGGTTCTGAAAAGTCCGGGATGGAGCACGCCCATGCCGATTTATTTTCAAATCGTCCGGCAATCCTGACTCCTGAGCCTAATTGTAACCAAAAACACTTAGAAAAATTAATCGAATTTTGGGAAATTTTAGAAATGACCGTTCATCAACTAAGTTCAGCGGAACATGATAAGGTTATAGCTAGCCTCAGTCATCTTCCTCATTTGGTGTCCTCTGTTCTCTCTTTTACTATTTCAGACCAGGCAAAACTGGCCTCTCAGTTATCCGGGCAGGGTCTGAGGGATACCATCCGTATTTCCGGTGGAGACCCTTCTTTGTGGACTGGCATTTTATCTGAAAATAAAGCTCAAGTTCTGTCTGGTTTGAAGGATTTTGAGGACTCCATTCGAATGATCAAAAATTTAATTTCCGAGGATGATAGAGAGGGCCTTGAAGAGTTTCTTAAAAAGGGCGCCCTGCTTCAAAAATCTTTAAGCTGATTTTATGGAAACTGTTAAAGAAATTTTACCTTTTACGAAGCCATGTACTGGTTCCGTGATGGTACCCGGGTCCAAAAGTATTTCCAACCGTGCACTTCTTTTATCTTGTTTCTCTCAAAACCAAGTTACTCTTCATGGCGTACTGAAAAGCCAGGATGTTGAACTGATGATTGAAGCATTAAAAAAAGTGGGGGTAAAACTGGAAGTGAACTGGGATACCAATGTATTGAAGGTGAATGGTTGTAAGGGTATCGCTCCAATTAAAACAGGGGAAATTGAAGTGGGGAATGCTGGGACGGTTGCGAGATTTCTAACTGCTTGGCTGGCAATCCAGGAAAATTCGAACTATCTGTTTGACGGTTCAGATGAAATGAGGGAAAGGCCTATTGGTCAATTATTGGAATTCTTTGAATCTGGGGGAGTGGATGTATGTTATACTCAGAAAGACGGTTTCTTTCCCTTTGAAACAAATACAAAAAAGTTTCTTCCACATGAATGGACCGTCGATGCAACCAAAAGCAGTCAAATGCTTACCGCATTGATGATGATAGCACCACTGCAAGGACAAACGAATACCATCTTATTTCCGCATGGAACAGTTTCCAGGCCGTTTCTGAATATTTCCAGTGAAATGATTAAGGACTTTAGCGGTGATGATGAGTATTCCTGTATAATTGAGGAGGAAAAACTAAACATTCGTGCTCAATATAAACGAACGAAAGACTATGTTTACAGAGTCGAACCAGATGCAACCGCGGCGAGTTACTTTTTGACATTACCGCTAGTTGTGGGTGGATCGTGTGAGTTGCATGGTATTTGGGATGATATGCTTCAAGGTGACAGTGGTTATTCTAAAATCCTTCGAGCCTTGGGAGCTGAGATTAGTAAGGGGGAAAACGGGCTGATTTCAAACCATAAGTACAACTTGGAAGGCGGAGAGTACGACTTCAATGATATATCTGATACTTTCCTAACCCTGGTTGCGGTTAGTCCTTTATTGAAAAGTCCTTTATTAATTACTGGAATTGCCCATACGCGCATGCAGGAAACGGATCGAGTTAAAGCAATGGCACAAGAATTAAAAAAACTTGGGCAGGAAGTCATCGAGACCCAAGATAGCCTGAGAATTGTTCCAAATTTAAATAAATTAAAAGTGACAGCAAAAAACTCGATTGAGATAGAAACATACCAAGATCATCGTGTTGCTATGTCATTCGGGATCCTTGGTTCATTTGATTTGTTCGGCACAGGTAAAAGCTGGTTAAAAATTAAAAACCCACAGTGCTGTGGTAAGACATTCCCCCAATTTTTTGAGGTATTAGAGGGCTTGCGAAAGCAATCACACCTATGAAAATCTTTAGATCTCTAGCTATAGACGGGGGTGCCGGGACAGGAAAATCGACCCTCTCGCATCTTATATCGGATAAGAATAATTATTTATATGTTGAAACAGGTTCACATTATCGTGCGTTATCATGGATTCTTATGGAGTCCGCTGTAGAGCCAGAAAAGGTCGATGAGTTCCTGAAATCGAGATCTGTTTCTATTGCTTCAAATATAATTAAAAATAAGACTTTTATTGAAATCAACCAACAAAGTTTTTCAAATGAAGATCTAAGAAGTCCCCAAGTTAACCAAAATGTCTCTCGATATGCAGCGATCCCAGCTTTGAGAAAACTTTTGTTTGATTACCAGCGTTCTCAAGTAGACTTGGCCAAGTCTTCTGGATTTAATGGTGTCATCTTGGAGGGTCGAGATATTGGAACTAAAATCCTGCCTGAAGCTGACCTGAAGATTTTCTTGTGGGCCGATCTTCAGATACGAGAGCAAAGAAGAAGTTCAGATGGTGAAACCGACTCAATTATTAGCAGAGATCAGATGGATACGAATAGAAAAGAAGCTCCCCTATTGTGTGCAGAAGGGGCAATAAAAATAGACACGGGTCATTTTTCTCCAGATGAAGTCTATGAGCAGGTAATGAATGCTCTGGGCTCGCTTTGATGAATAGAACATATCGACTAGCTCAGTTTCTATCATACTGCTATCTTAAATGCTTCCACCGGTTTGAGGTGAAAGGTTTAGGGAATGTTCCCCCCAAAGGGGGGTTTATTTTAGCGTGTAATCACCTAAGCTATTTAGATCCTCCTGCTGTAGGGTGCCGGATTCCCAGAAACCTTCACTATTTTGCAAGAGATTCACTGTTTTTTGGGCCGCTCGGATTGCTAATCACGAAACTAAATTCGATACCCGTCAACCGGGATCAACTTGATTTAGGCACTTTGAGGAAAGTTCTTACTGTGCTTAAGGGAGGAGAGCCTGTTTTAGTATTTCCGGAGGGTACGCGCTCCCCGGATGGAACCTTACAAAAATCCCAAAAAGGACTTGGCTTGTTAGTTCACAAAAGCGGTGTGCCGGTGTTGCCGGCAAGGTTACATGGATCTTTTGAAATACTAGGCAAGGGAAAGTTGTTTCCCCGGATTGGGAGAAAACTTTATTTAAATATTGGAAGTCCGATATTATCTGAAAAATTATCTTTCGATTCCAGCGATCGTTATCAAAAGATTTCTGATTTAGTAATGCACGAAATTGAGGGATTATAACCTAATTTAAATAAATAGAAAGGGCACTTTTTATGTCCTCGTTGATATTTAAGGTTTGAGGAAATTTAAATTTTTGCCCCGTAATCTTTTCATAAAGGTAGATATACCTGATAGCAAGTTCGACCACTAATTCAGTCGGTGCTTGGGGTAACTGTTCGTCCAAGTATGGGTCACAATTTTCCTTAAACCAAAGCCTGAGGAATTCTTTATCAATATTCTGAGGTTCTTGTCCGTTCGCCAATCTCTCCTGATAAGTATCACGAAGCCAGTATCTACTTGAGTCAGGAGTATGTATTTCGTCCAGAACAATAATCTCTTCATTTTGATTGAGTCCCATTTCATATTTTGTGTCTACGAGGATAAGACCATTATTACTGGATTCCTTCTCTCCAAAAATAAATAAATCTAATGCTTTTTGGGAGGCTTCCTCCCAATGTTCTTTCGACATCCATCTCTCATCGATGATTTCTTTAGGTGAAATTGGACGGTCATGATTTTCTTCCTTGGTTGTTGGAGTAATGATTGGCGAATCAAGCTTACTGTTCTTTTTTAAGCCTTCTGGGAGTGCAATACCGCAATACTCTCTTACACCATTTTGATAGTGGGTCCAAAGAGAGGTGTTCGAGGACCCCGTGATGTAACCTCTCACTACAAACTCGATAGGGAAAGGGTTCGCTTTCTCAGCAATGGTAACATTCGGGTGTGGAACATCTATTATGTGATTTTTGATGATATGATCAGTCTTTTGGAACCACCATGCAGCTGTTTCATTAAGCACTTGTCCTTTAAATGGTATAGATGCCAAGATACGGTCAAAGGCAGATTGCCTATCAGTTGTGATCAAAGCATAATATTTTCCCAGATCGATGCGGTCACGAACTTTCCCCTGATATTCCAAAGGATAATCGACATTTGTTTTAGTAAGACAATTATCTAAATTTTCCTTAACAATATCTCTATAATCATCCTTTACATCGATGGTTTCAATTTTCATTTCGAATGATCTAGTCTCAAACTAAGATAAAATTCAAGCCAAAGGACATAAATGGGTTTCGTTGCATTGACGCTACTGCTATCTCCTGTTAGGAAATTGCCAACTTTATCAAAATTTTTCTTATGAGCGAAGATACTTACGATTTGATTATACT
>JBMYOA010000039.1:0-12856 GCA_049598825.1 Opitutales bacterium
ACGATATTCATCTCCATATTTTTCGGAAACATGCACTTAATGTGAAAGTTGTGGGATGTGTTATAATGGTCGTCTTTGGTAGGCATTCCATTTTTGAGAGGAATGGGATGTTCTCCAACGATAGGTTCGAGGGAAAGAACCCCCTGCCCTACTCCGTCCTGTTGCATAGCCCACTGTGCAATATCCACATGGTGGGCTCCCCAATCGGTCATTTTTCCACCCGAGTATTCGTACCACCAGCGGAATTGATAGTGGCAGCGTTCCTTGATGTAGTCGACCATTGGTGCCTGCCCGAGCCACATATTCCAATCGATATTGGAAGGCGGATCAGATTTTTTGAAAGGTCCACCTTTGGGCCCACCCCCAATGTTGCAGGTTACTTTTTTGATTTTTCCGATTCTCCCTTCGCGGATAATACCAATAGCGGTTAGAAATTTCTGGCCCATTTCACTTCGTTGCTGAGTGCCTACCTGAAATACGCGTCCAGTTTCCTTGGTTACCTTACAAATTTGTTTTCCTTCCTCTATGGTAAGGGTAAGCGGTTTTTCGCAATAAACATCTTTTCCCGCCTGCATTGCGTGAATAGCAATGCGGGTATGCCAATGATCAGTCGTGCCAATGGTAACAAAATCAATATCTTTACGATCTAAAATCTTTCGATAATCCTGATAGCCTTTCGCTTTCCCTTGAGCCAATGACTTATTTACGCGGTCAATCCGTTGGGTATCCAAGTCGCAAACGGCCACAATATCTGCAAGTCTGCGGGCATTATTGGCAATACCTGCCCCACGCCCGCCTACGCCAATAGCAGCAAATTGGAGGCGTTCGTTCGCAGAACTATCTTGGGCGGAAGCTATAAATGGAAAAGAGGAGGATGCAAGGATTCCTGATGTCGCGGCCATTGAAGTGCGATTGAGGAATTGACGACGATTTAGGTTAATTTGACTCATGTGTATGATGCTTTACTGATCGACCCTCAAAATCAAATATAAAGAATGCGAATCTTTAATTTTTACAACCGAGGTTATAACTGATGGCATTGGAAATACTGGTACAATCTTTGTATGACTTTTTTGGTAAAATTTATATTTTTTAGTCTCTGTTGTCTTTGTGCTACAATTCATGCAAAGGACTCTGAAAAAGGGATTGAATTTTTCGAAAACAAAATTCGTCCAGTTCTCGCTGAACATTGTTACGAATGTCATTCCGCCAAATCTAAAAAGCTTAAAGGCGGTCTGCTTCTTGACCGAAGCGAGGGCTGGAAAAGAGGAGGGAAGAGTGGAGCGGTTATCAAACCTGGAAAACCTCTCGAAAGTATACTTTATTCTGCCCTAGGTTATGAAAATGATGATCTGCAAATGCCCCCTTCCGGTAAATTGTCGAATGGAATACGTAAGGATTTCATGGAGTGGATTGCAATGGGAGCCCCAGACCCTAGAAAATCTCCGATCAGCGAAATTTCAGCCGTAGGCGGTTTAAAAGCCAAAAGTTTGGAAGACGGGAGAAAGTTCTGGTCCTTCAAACCTGTAAAAGTCCTCGAATTACCCCAACCGAAAAACTTGGAGTGGGTAGTGGATGACATTGATCGTTTCATTTTGGACAAACTTGAAAAGAAAGACTTATCCCCCGCACTCAAGGCAGACCCAGTAACATTGGTCCGCAGGATCTTTTTTGATTTAACCGGGCTTCCACCTTCTCCGAAACAGGTCAAAGACTTTCAGAATGATTTATCCCCTAATGCGTGGGAACATCTCGTGGAAAGCCTCTTAGATTCTCCTCGTTTTGGTGAGAGGTGGGGACGTCATTGGTTGGATGTTGCCCGGTATGCTGACACCACTGGAGGAGGAAGAAATAATCCTTTTCCAAATGCTCATCGATATCGAGATTATGTAATTGAAAGTTTTAATAAGGATAAACCATTTAATCTTTTTATTAAGGAGCAAATCGCAGGAGACCTGATGCAATCCTCCTCTGAAACAGAAATTAATGAAAAACTTACGGGCACGGGTTTTTTAGCACTTGGCCCTCATAACTATGAATTGCAGGATAAAGAGCTTTTACGCATGGAAGTTGTGGACGAGCAACTAAGTGCTGTAGCAAAAGCCTTTATGGGGCTTACAATGGACTGTGCCCGTTGCCATGATCATCCATTTGATCCGATCCCCATACAGGATTATTATTCGATGGCGGGGATATTTCGGAGCACAAACAGTCTGGTTCCGGGAAATGTGGCTCGTTTTCATGAAAGGGATTTGCGAGATGCATTTGTGACTCAAAGAAATGAACATCAAAAGACTTTGGGTTTACTTGAGAAAAAATTGAAGGAAGCCATTTCCAAAGTAAAGTCGCTTGGCGGGGACACGAAGTCAGAAAAATCCATCGACCCACTAATCCTAGAGGGAATTGTGATCGATAATACGGAAGCTAAAGTAACGGGTGAATGGATTTCCTCAACTCACACTTCTGGCTATGTGGGCAAGGGTTATCTCCATGACAATAATTCAGAGAAAGGAAATAAATCCATCACCTACCGGGCAATAATCTCAGAGGGAGGGCAATTTGATGTACAAGTATCCTACCCATTCGGGCCCAACCGATCGAAAAATACTCCTGTAACCGTAATGCATGCTGATGGTGAGCAAAAGGTATTCATTGATCAAACTAAGCCTCCCAAAATATTAAATACATTTGTTTCACTGGGAATTTTTAGGTTTGAGAAGAGTGAAAGGGATGCCGTGCAGATTACCACAGAAGGAACCAGTAATTATGTCATCGCAGATGCGGTTCGATTGCTACGAGTCGAAGACACTAAAGAAAACACTACTTCTTCTGAATCAAAGAATGCAGGTAAAAAAATAGTCTCCAAATCCGTTATTAAAGAAGCAGAGAGAGAAGTTGAGAGATGTAAGGAAGCCATTGAGAAGCATAAAAGAAATGCACCACCCAAAGTGCAAAAAGTGATGTCTGTTCGCGAACAGGAAAAGACGGGCGACTGGCATATTCATCTTAGGGGTGAAATTCGTAACCTGGGTCCGATCGTAAAAAGAGGTTTCCTTAAGGTAGCGACTCCGCCCAACGAGTCCTCCAGTGCCAGAATCCCTGACGGAACAAGTGGTCGATTGCAACTTGCGGAATGGATTGCTTCTCCGAATAATCCCTTACCTGCACGGGTTTATGCAAATCGTGTTTGGCATCACTTATTTGGACGGGGAATCGTGAAAAGCACTGACAATTTTGGGGAAATGGGTGACCGCCCAAGCCATCCTAAGTTATTGGATTATCTTGCTGATTATTTGAGAAAGAACCAATGGTCAACCAAATCGCTACTCCGTAAAATTGTGCTTTCAAATACCTACCAAATGTCAACTTTTGGAAGTCAGTTGTCTTTGGAAAAAGATCCAGAAAATCAGCTTTTTTCCAGGCAAAATAGGCGCAGACTCCAGGCGGAGGCGATCAGAGATGCTATGCTTGTCTCCAGCGGGCAGATATCCTTTCATAATCCTTCTCTGGAAAAAAACCGCTCGCTATTTCATAAAATCAACCGAAACAAACTCCCGGAATTATTTGAGGTGTTTGATTATCCAAACCCTGGATTGGTTTCCGGCAATCGCAATACCAGCTCGGTTCCAACCCAGGCTCTTTTTATGATGAATAATGAGTTTGTTATGAAACAAGCACAGTTGACCACAGAACTGATTACAAAAAATCAGGGCATGGATCTAAAAGAGAAAATCAGATTGATTTTTTTGACCTGTTTAAACCGAGAACCGAGAAGGGAAGAAATGGACGCATCCATTCGATTTCTCGAGGAAAGTAAGGAAAAAAAATCTGAAGACTTTCGCTTAGATGGACTTGTACACTCGCTTTTTGCGTGCTTAGATTTCAGGTATCTAAATTAACAGACAGGATAATTCGATAAAGTCACATACAATGTATTCGCGAAGACAAATGCTTAAGACAACCACCTGTGGTTTTGGTGCTTTGGCATTCAATGCGATGCAATCCCTAAATGGAAATCCGCCAAGTTCTATTCTGCCCAAAACATCTCTCTTTCCACAACGAGCCAAAAGAGTGATTTTTATCTTTATGGCCGGTGGCCCCAGTCATGTGGATACCTTTGATTACAAGCCCGCCTTATTTGCCGATGACGGCAAAGAAATTGATTTTGTGGGCGTACGAACAAATACTTTTGGAAAAGCAAGCAAGCGGACTTTGATGAAACCACTTTGGGATTTCCAAAGATACGGCGAATGCGGACGGCATGTTTCATCCCTGTTTCCACATGTGGCAAAACATGTCGACGATTTGGCATTTATTCATTCAATGCACACCGAAGGTGTTGCACACGGGCCTTCGACCTTGTTTATGCACACTGGAGCGACCAACTTGGTGCGTCCATCGATGGGGAGCTGGATCTCATACGGTCTTGGGACCGAGAACCAAAACCTGCCCGCTTTTATAACAATCTCCCCTTCCGCAAGCAAAGGAGGACCACGAAATTACAGTAATGCCTTCTTACCATCCATCCATCAAGGAACGGCACTCGGACGGGCAGGGAATATCAGTGGAGCCAAACTCAAAAACATCGAGAATTCAATGCTTAGCGAATCACAACGCGAGGATCGATTTGGATTACTCCAAGAATTGAATTCGTATCAACTAAACTCCCATCCGGGTGATGATAATTTAGAAGCGACCATTTCCAATTATGAGCTGGCATGGAGAATGCAGACGGAAGCCCCAGAACTTACTGACCTGTCCAAAGAAACTGCTGCCACCAAATCTATTTATGGAATAGACGAAAAACACACCGATGATTTTGGTAAACAATGTTTACTCGCGAGAAGAATGGTCGAACGTGGAGTTAGGTTTGTCAGTGTAAACTATTCGGATGAATCGGCTAACCCAAGGTGGGACCAGCATGGTAATATGCCTAAGCATGCTGACCATGCCAAAGCTACTGATAAACCGGTTGCGGGATTACTGCAGGATCTCAAAGCGAGAGGCTTGCTTGAAGATACCTTAGTATGGTGGGGTGGAGAATTTGGAAGAACACCCTTTTCTCAGAATAAGGATGGTAGGGATCATAACCCAAGAGGGTTTACGGTCTTTCTTGCTGGAGGTGGAATTAAACCTGGAATCTCTTACGGTTCGACGGATGAAATTGGTGGAGTTGCAGTTGATAATCGCGTTCATATGCACGACTTGCATGCAACCATTCTTTACGCCCTTGGTTTGGATCATGAAGAACTCACTTATCGATATTCGGGTAGAGACTTCAGATTAACGGATGTTCATGGCAAAGTGGTGCATGACCTATTTGCATAATTATTCGTGAAAGCGATTCTCTTAAGAGAGCACGGAGGCGTGGAAGGTTTTGATTTGGCAGAAATCCCACATCCAGTTCTGCAACAAGGCCATGTTATCATTAAAGTATGTGCATCGAGCGTTAATCCAGTTGATTGTAAGATTCGGGGGGGAATGTTGGCAGCAATTGGGCCGGATTTACCGGGAGTACTTCATGGTGATGTGGCCGGGATAGTTACAGAAGTGGGTTCTGGAGTGGAAGGACTGGAAGTGGGTGATGAAGTGTACGGTTGCATAGGTGGCTTCAGGGATATGCCCGGTGTTCTTTCCGAATACGCCCTAGCTGATCCCAAATTACTTGCCAAAAAGCCAGCCAATCTTTCCATGAGGGAAGCTGCGGTTTTACCTTTAATTGGGATTACCAGCTGGAATGCACTTATTGATCGCGGTTCCCTAGCCAAGGGACAGCGGGTTCTTGTGCATGCAGGAGCGGGCGGAGTCGGTCACTTTGGTTTGCAATTGGCAAAAGCACTGGGGGCTGAAGTGCACACCACTATTTCCAACGAACAAAAAGAAGTACTCGCTCAAGATCTTGGTGCTGACCATGTGATTAATTACTCAAAAATGAGCCCTGATAAGTATGTTGAACAGTTTACTGAAGGTATGGGCTATGACCTAGTTTTTGACACAGTTGGCGGAACTTGCCTTGATCACTCCTTCGAGGCAGCCAAGGAATACGGAACCGTTGTTTCCATTGCTGCACGTTCAAAACATGACCTTACCCAGGTTCATGTAAAAAGTCTCAGCCTACATGTCGTCTTTATGTTGCTTCCAATTTTAAAAAACCAATACCGGGAACAGCATGGAAACATTCTTAACAAGATAACTGAACTGGTGGAAAACGGGGAAATTAAGCCTTTATTGCATGCCGAGGAGTTTTCTTTTGAGGAAGTAGGCCTGGCGCATGAATGCTGGGAGTCGGGAAGATCCATTGGGAAAATTAGTCTCGGAAATACCTGGTAAGCGAACCTCTATTATGACACGGGAAATGTTTGCCTAATGGTCAGACTTCTCCCATTATTAACTTTAGTTCTTTTTAAACAGCCATTTGCTTCATCCATAGACAACCCATAATCGGGTTACCAACCGAGTGCGAGAGCTTCTACGGTGGTACAAGGTCTAAACACCGGGATGTGCGGTCTTGGCAAAACCGAAAACTGCGCTCTCCTCGCATTATTTGCGAGTGAAGCGTGTAATCAACCGAAAGGAAATACGCGCAATGAATAAACTAATAGTAAATCAAGCAGAGGAATTGGCCCTGCGAATAGATGACTCCAATGAAAACCATCATCTTTGGAACAACAATGGAACATGGTGGATTCACTACACGATATACCCAACACCCGTAACAGCTGAGCGGATCAGGCATTCCCTTAGAACAAGCGACATATCTACGGCCAGGGAGCGGAGAGACGCATTGTTTCAAAAGCTTCTAAATCCCACGACAAGGCTTGCAGCTTGAGTAGGTTAAAAGTCTCTTTGAGACTTGCTTTCCAGAATTTAGGGTTTCATGAAGATAGGCATGAAGCACAAATCTCTTTTCGGTAGAATTTATAGTTTG
The DNA here is from genome assembly GCA_049598825.1 of Opitutales bacterium. Classification (GTDB taxonomy): domain Bacteria; phylum Verrucomicrobiota; class Verrucomicrobiia; order Opitutales; family Seribacteraceae; genus Seribacter. The sequence continues at coordinate 6,929 of JBMYOA010000039.1, forward strand.
CTTATCTTTTCGATGACTATGAATGCACAACCAAAAGGATATCTGTACGACGAATCCAAAGTTATTCCTTATGAATTGCCTGACCCATTAGTCTGCCAAGACGGGACAAAGGTTGAGACTGCCCAAACTTGGATAGAGAAAAGGCGACCTGAAATATTAAAGTTATTTAAGGAAGAAGTGTATGGTGAGTCACCTGAAAATAGGATACCCATGAGGATTGAAATCGTGGAAGAGGGGCAAGATGCTTTGGGTGGCAAGGCGATTCGCAAGCAAGTGGCGATTCTTTTGGGAGAATCCAACCGAGCCCTATCAATCAACCTACTGCTATATTTACCCAAGGTTTCCAACCCACCACTCCCAGCTTTTCTCACGCTTAATTTTCAGGGAAATCACACGGTTCACTCAGATCCCGCCATTCTTCTGCCAAATACTTGGGTAAGAAATCGCAATGGTATAAAAGATAACCAAGCGAGGGAGAAAGACAGAGGGCTGGCAGCATCCCGTTGGGCCATTAGTGATATGATTAACCGGGGTTATGCTTTCGCAACCGTTTACTATGGGGACATCGATCCGGATTTTGATGATGGTTTTCAAAACGGAATACACGCTTTGTTTCCCCTCATTGAATCGGAAAAACGAAAGTGGTCAGACTGGGGCTCGATTGCGGGGTGGGCTTGGGGTTTAAGCAGATGTTTGGACTATCTTGAGCAAGATCCCCGAATTGATGGAAAGCGAGTTGCAGTTATGGGTCACTCGAGGCTTGGTAAAACATCTCTTTGGGCAGGCGCAATCGATGAAAGGTTTGCGATGGTAATTTCCAATAATTCAGGCTGCGGTGGAGCCGCATTAAGCAGGCGTCGTTTTGGTGAAACTGTTAAGCGGATAAACACTTCTTTTCCTCATTGGTTTTGTGAAAATTATAAGAAATATAACGATAAAGAAGAAAATTGCCCTGTAGACCAACACATGCTGATTGCTTTAACTGCTCCCCGCCCGGTTTATATCGCATCAGCCGAGGAGGACCGATGGGCTGACCCCAAAGGTGAATTTCTTTCTGCCCTCCATGCAGAGCCTGTTTATCAGTTGTTTGGTAAGAGTTTCGGAGCCAAGAAACAACCCATGCTCAACCGGCCTGTACATCGTCAGATTGGCTATCATGTTCGCAATGGCAAACACGATGTAACGGCTTATGATTGGAACCAATATCTAGATTTTGCGGATCAACATCTCAAATGAAACTATACCCTTTGAAATTTTTCACTACTACGATTGTAACCATATTTTTAGGTATATCGATCCAGGCTGAACAAAAAGCAATTAACACGATTGCCTTTGGTTCATGCCTAAAGCAGAACAGGCCTCAGCCAATTTGGGAAAGTGTATTGAGTAAAAAACCGGATATTTTCGTTCTGCTTGGAGATAATATTTATGGTGACACCCGTGACATGCAAAAACTCAAAGATAAATGGAATGAGTTTTCATCGGTACCCGGCTTTAAAAAGCTTCGTCAAAATTCCCGTGTCCTTGCTATCTGGGACGATCATGATTACGGAGAAAACGATGCGGGTAAGGAATTCCCTAAGAAAGCGGAGTCCCAAAATATCTTCCTTGATTTTCTAAGTGAGCCGGCCAACTCTTTGCGAAGAAAGACTCCCGGTATCTACGATAGTCTGATAGTCGGTCCGCCCGGTAGGCGCGTACAGTTCATTCTTTTGGATACCCGATACTTCCGAACCTCACTTAAACGATCCAAAGTAAGGGAAAGCGGAAAAGGGCCTTATGCTCCTAATGACTCAACAGAAGCGGAAATTCTGGGCCGAGATCAATGGGTATGGCTCGAGAAAACACTTAGTGAAAAGGCAGAACTGAGAATAATTGCCAGTAGCATTCAGGTGGTTTCTACCACTCACGGTTGGGAAACTTGGGGCAATTTTCCTCAGGAAAGAAAGAAGCTTTTGGAGATGTTAAAAAAACAAAATAGTAACGGTACCATAATTTTAAGCGGAGACAGACACTCGAGTGAAATTTCCAAACTTGAAGGAGCCCTCCCCTACCCTCTATTTGATATAACATCAAGTGCGATGAATCAAAAGTTACGACCAAAAGTTGAAGAAAACATCTACCGTGTGGGAAAAAGATACTTTGATGAAAATTTCGGCCTTCTGAAAATCGACTGGTTACCAAATGGGCCCAAAGTGCATGCGAGTATTCAAGATATAAATGGCGAGCCTGTTATTGAGTATGAGCTCGGAGTGTATTAGTGGAAATTTAAATATTTATTCGTAAATTCCAGGGTCAGTCCCCAAGCATCCATGTATTCGGCTGATCGCCTCTGGCTTATCATCAAGCCTGGAAAGTGCATCCTTAGAAAAATCGAGTCGTTGTTGAATACCTAACCTTTCAGATGCTTCTCGGTTAACATGATCTTTCAGAAACTCCTCCAAGTAGTTTATTCTTTTTTTCCAGTAGTCTTTGGTGACTTCAATCCTTGTATCCAAACGTCGTTTATACCAATCGCTGGAAAGAATGGCTTCCGGATTAAATAGACCTCTGAACTCCAGATCCATCAACCCTTTACCCTCCCAGTTACCATGGGCCATTATTTCCAAAAGTGCCTTAAGTGGAGGACACGCTTTTTCTGCACACCCATCCTTGAAATATCTTTCAGCCACCAACTTGCCTGCTTCCACAAGATTCTCAATACTGTCTGCATATTGTTCGCCGTCTTGAAGTTCTGGCTTAAGCATGTCTTCAGGAAATACAGAAATAGGGTCGGTGAATATTCTACCGAGAAATTCATGAGCAAATCTTCTGGTAATTCGATAACCTAGATATTCAGTTGGGAGTTTTTTTCCATTCAACTCAAAAGCAGGTACTTTTTCGAGAAGTCCTTTCTCAATCATATCCTGTGGATCATTTTCATAATCCCTTAAGCGACTCCATATTTCGGGAATCAAAAGACTGATGTCATGGGCAACTTTGTACTTGGGCCCTATATATCCTGCCGAGGTGACAAATGCCCCCTGCCCCGTCGAAGCGTAGGAAACAAGTGCCGCGTTCAAATCATGAATGGGTAACAGCGCATTGAAGGGAGCTTTCGTAAGGGCTCCTTCGGAACCTGCCCCGGTGGTGGATGGGGATTTACCCGTTACCGAAACAATAAAATCCATAAAGAGCTCTGGTAATTCCAGGTAATGAATTGGGGCGAAGCAGCAAAGAGGTCTAACTTTACCCTTTTCTTCTGCAGGATTGTTTCTTCGGCCGGGGAGAACGGACCTCACTGGATAGAGTACAGAGGAGTCGTGACTCAACTTTCTTCTTAATCGAGTTCCTTCGAGAGCCAAATGTACAGACTTGGGGTTAAATAAATCTGGCCGAGTCTGTAAATATCGCGGATTTTTCGTTGGTTTACCATCCACAATTCTTGGGTTAGCTGAAGAAACAAACTGGCTTTCTTCTCCGGATTTATTGGATGCTGATTCTATCAGTTCCCGCATGGGTTCAGTGTAATCTTCAAAAGTTAAGGTCTTGGATACTTGTTCTTTCGCATCATCTTCGTTTAAACATTGAAAATTACTAATAAAGTTACCGGGTCTGGAGAGATCTTTTTCGGTTTGTTTGTCAAATCCGCGGTGAATGGCATCGTCAGGTCTTTGAAACAGTCGGTATTCACAATTATGGACAAACTTTGCCGACTCCTTAAATGTACCAGGACCAATCTCTTTAAGAAGGCTTAGGGGTGCAACAGTGGAAACAGTGATGTCATCTTCAGCGAGAATTTTCTCTGCTGGAATAAAATCTTTTCTTAGTGCAAATAGCCTCCAAGAGCCGTTCTGATCGAAACCCACTCGTAAAAGTCTGGTAATTAATTTTTCCCCCTTGAATCTTAGTTCATTGGCGGGCTGTCCGTTTACTGAATCCACACTAAAGTGTTTTTCCCACTCTTCACCCCATTCTTCGAGATATCTTCTTTTAATGATGAGAACCAAATCCTTGACTCTCTGTGGAATCGATTCTAACCAGGTGTTAAATTCCTCCGTGTACAGGGATTGAGAAGGTGTAAGTAGCTTGATGACGGACCCCAGTGACCGGTTTGCATCCAGAACCGTACGATTTCGAACATTACTTTTTTTCGGATCACGAAACCTATCAGAATAGTCTTTATTGATAACCTCTCTTGCCAATTTCATATCCCCTTCCCAATCGGCAATGAAAACTGGGCCACAGACGATCGCATCGGTGAGTGGTTTCGAAATCTCAGACTTTCCGCCACCCGATACCGTACATGGCTTATGGCAAAGGAAGCCTTCACCCACTGTTCCAACAAGTTTCCACGGACCATCATTCTCGGTTTTCTTCATTTCGACTTTATAGCCGGAAGGTAACACATAAGAGTTTTCAGGTATCAATGCTAAGGTTTTAGGATCATCATTGTATGACCAGGAAATCTTTTGATCACGCAAACTAAAGGTAGCATTTTCTGGTAGATAAAAGACGGACGGAAATAATGGGTCACAATAAACTCCTTCGGGGACATCGTCTTTGCTAATACCAAGTGAACTTATGGTATCATCGAAAGTATGAGGGGTCTTGGGTAGGATTTCCAACGGATTAAATTCCTCGCCCAAATCGTAACTAGGAAAAACAACGGCACCACCAGCATGTTCTTCCTCAGATAATCCCGAAAGATTGGCAGAAAAGCTAACCTGGGTTTTTACTTCTTTTTTACAGTAACCAAAATAATTGTCCGCAATCACCGTAACAACCAAGCCAGAGGAATCGCGGAAGGTTAGCTTGAATGCACCTCCATCATTATAAAGCTCATCGGGATTATTGTCATAATACATGCCATCCCGAAGTTCTCTTTCTGTTGCATTAGCTTTGGATGGAAGATTAAGAATCTGTTTGGGAGTACCGGCAAGGTGTGGAGCCACAATCACACATCCTGTATGACCGGTCCAATGCTCGATATCTAAACCGGAATCATTCTCTGCCAGGAAAGGGTCTCCTCCATTCCCAAAGATGCTCTCAACAAAATCAAGATTGGCTACACATCCACCCGGTGCAAAAAAACGGACTTCCATTGATTTTTCTCGGATATATCCTTCGACCGCAGGGCAGACAACCGGTCTAAGCATGAGAGAAACCCAGCATTTTGCAGGGTCATCTTCATTGGATGAGAATGGAAATACCATATCTGATGGAGGAGGATTCAAGGCAAGACGAAGCAATTCCTTGGCTGCATTTAAAGGAACCACCTTCTTGTCATCAGCGGCAGGTAATCCCACATCGGCCACATGAAAAACTCCGGATGTGGTGCGTCGGTCACTGGCAGGGTTGTGTAGCACGCCTTGGGCAATCCTTCTTGATTCCATAATAGAGGAAGAAAAATTATAACCGTCCCTCGGTAAGGAAGTAATGCGTGCGAGACCATGCCGGTCCAAAACAAAAGATTCAGTAGGCAGACTTGGACGATCCGTACCAAGGATTCGAGTCAGAAAATCCTGAATTCTCCTGTCTGCCGGGCATAGATATCCACGTAATAATCTGACTTTTTCGCGATACTCCTTTACCAGGGAGCCACTTAAACGCAATGTCGGGTTATCCGATTGATCACCCACTGTGGGAAGGCCTAAAGTTGCCAGTTTAAGATTAGCATAATTGACTAATTCTTTATAGTGAGGGGAACCTAAGTCATATCCTTCACCAATTCCAAGTTGCTTTGATTTTTCTTCGGGGAATACAGTTTTCATAAGTTAAATTATTACCCAACTTAGAGAACAAGCTGTGCCGAAGACATTAAAAAAAACAAAATGGATAAAAAATATCCAATTATGGTGGGCCCGCTCGGATTCGAACCGAGGACCAAGGGATTATGAGTCCCCTGCTCTAACCGCTGAGCTACGGGCCCGTTAGTTGATAAATACT
>JBMYOA010000040.1:0-12841 GCA_049598825.1 Opitutales bacterium
AGATCATTTTCTCCGCAGTAAAATACCACACGGGTTGGTTTGTAGCGGAGAAAAAGATCATCATAAAAATAGAGAACATCTGAAATATGAGCACCACCAAATCCACGGTTCAGTAGATGTAAGTGCGGGAAATCCGTTTGTAAGGTGTCCCATCTCCGGATGCTCGAACTTCCGGTAAAGAGAACTAGATCCGGACTTTTAGGCTTTTTCGCCAAGTCCTGGTCAGAAAATTTCTTGAAACTGGCAGAGAAGCGCTCCGGATCTGGGTTCTCTATTTCACCGACTGAGCTTGAGTAAAAAAGTACTGATAAGATAAGAACATGAAGTAAAGATCGATTCATAAAAAATGAGTTTAATGATGAGTGGTTTAGCCTAGTTGGACATGATCTGTAATCACTCTGCAAACGATTTTATGAATTCTTAGTCTTTTAAATAATCATAAAGTCATGTCGAAGAGGTCCGCCAGTGTATCCTTATTATTTAATAATTTCCCAATTTTATCGTTTAAATTATCGACTGATTCCCCAATGATCCGACTATGAAAATCTACCGAACGATGGATGGAATCATTCTGGAAAAGGACCAAGGTTTTAGAAACTTGGCAGTCACTAGTTCGTGGAATGATCTGGTTAATCGTGATGACCTGCATGATTATTTGGTGAATGAATGGGAGAACGCCGAGCCTGCGGAAAATGGTCCAGACCCCAGCCGTCTGCTCGCTCCCATTGGAAGTCAGGAGATTTGGGCCGCGGGGGTGACTTACTATTCCAGTCGGTTGGCCAGAATGGAAGAATCAAAAGATTCCGGAGGAGGCGATTTTTACAGCCGGGTGTATGTGGCAGACCGTCCGGAGATTTTTTTTAAGGCAACTCCTGCCCGTACCGTTGGTCCGGGAAAAGATTTCAGGATTCGCAAAGATTCCACCTGGGATGTCCCTGAGCCAGAGCTTACTTTGTTTGCCACTTCCAATGGCAAGATTGTGGGTTACACCATTGGGAACGATGTTTCTTCCCGGAGTATAGAGGGAGAGAATCCACTGTATCTTCCACAGGCCAAAACCTTTGATGGGTGTGCTTGTTTGGGACCCTGTCTTTACGTGCCAAAAGAACCACTTGAAAAAAATACCCGAATCAGTCTAAAAATAGAGCGGGGATCTGAAGTGGTTTTTTCGGATGAAACCCAACTTGACCAGATGAAAAGAACTCCTGAAGAATTAATTGGTTTTCTTTTCCGGGAGACTTCTTTTCCCGGGGGTGTTTTTTTAATGACGGGTACGGGAATTGTTCCTGGAACGGATTTTACCCTGAAACCTAAAGATAAAGTTTCGATTGGAATTGAATCAATCGGTACCTTGATCAATTTTGTTGGTGATCAATAACCCCCAAAACTAAATTTTACACAGAATTATGGAAAGTTCTATCATTGGATTCTCAAGAGGCGATGCCAGTGCTCAAACCTTCAAGGCAGTTAATCCCCTTAACAACCTATCTATTGATGTCAATTATGCCATGGCATCCGAGGAAGAAGTCGATGAAGCGTGCCGCTTAGCCAGTGGAGCATCCCTGGAGATGGCTCAGTTTAGCGGGAGTAAAAAAGCCGAATTTCTTAGGGAGTTGGCCGATGGTATAGATGGTATTGTCGAAGAGTTGGTCCCTGTAATGACTGCTGAAACGGGATTGCCCGAACCGAGAGTTCGGGCGGAAACCGGCAGGACTTCCGGCCAATTAAGAATGTTTGCCAAGCTGGTGGAAGCTGGTCATTGGGTCGACGCCAGGATCGATCGTGCCCAGCCTGACCGCCAACCTTTACCCAAGCCTGACTTACGGGCAATGCTACGTCCGGTAGGACCGGTGGCGGTATTCTGTGCCAGTAATTTCCCATTGGCCTTTTCGGTGGCCGGAGGAGATTCAGCCTCCGCCTGGGCGGCCGGATGCCCGGTGATCGTCAAGGCTCATCATGCTCACCCTGGCACGGCCCTGCTGGTGGGAAATGTGGTGGTTGCCACTTTAAAAAAATGCAACTGGCCCGAGGGAGCTTTTTCCCTACTTTTTGGAGAGGGCAGAACGGTTGGGCAGAGCCTGGTTAAAAATAAATCGATCAAGGCTGTCGGGTTCACCGGATCCAGAAGCGGTGGTCGTGCTTTATTTGATCTGGCGAATGCCCGGGAAGAACCGATCCCGGTATTTGCGGAGATGAGCAGTGTTAATCCAATTTTCATTCTGCCGGGTATGAAGCCTGAGGGCATTGATGGTTTTTCCACTGGGTTAGCCGGTTCAGCCACCCTGGGTGTTGGTCAGTTTTGCACGAATCCGGGGATTGTCTTTCATCCTGCCGGCGAATTTGGTGAGCAACTTAAGAGCGCTTATGTGGAAAAGATGAAGAATGTGGATGCCGGGGTGATGCTCCATCAAGGTATCTGTGATTCATACAACCAGGGCATTCAAAAACTTACCAGTTGTGAAGGGGTGACTGTGGAGTACCGTTTCAATAATTCTGCGGAGGGAGAGGGTAGCCGAGCTGGCCCCTGTGTTCTCAGTACTTCGGTCAAAGAATTTATTGCGGATCCCGCGATGATGGATGAGGTTTTTGGCCCGTCCACGCTCTTGGTTGCCTATAATGACCTGGGGCAGTTGCTCGAAGTCGTTAGCACGATGGAAGGTCAGCTGACGGCTTCGGTCTTCGGCGTGCAAGAAGATCTCAAAAACGATCAGGGACTGGTTGATCATCTGGAGACGATTGCAGGCCGTATTCTTTTTAATCAGTTTCCCACCGGGGTCGAGGTATGTGAATCCGTGGTCCATGGTGGTCCTTATCCGGCGACCACCGATGGGCGTTCAACTTCAGTGGGCACGGGAGCAATCCTTCGGTTTGCCCGACCGGTCTGTTATCAGGGCTTCCCGGATGAATGGTTGCCGGACGAACTAAAGGAAGGAAACCCTCTCGGATTACAAAGATGTGAATCCTAAGACTTTCAGTCTATTCCTGCTCGGGGTCTTTTTTCTTTCCTTCAGTGAAGGTTTTTCCCGTCCTTTACTCAAAAAGGGTGAGCTCGATGGGATTCTTGTATCCAAGGGAGAGTTCTGGATTGAGGTCAAAGATGACAATGGGTACGCGGAGCGATATTTAGCTCCATGGCAGGGCTTGGGGCCTACGCGGGGTGGAGGCTTTGATCCTGCTTACCTTGTTCTCTTTAAGGAATTGATCGTCGGGAACCGGGTTACCATGAAATGGAGTTGGGATGGGCACCTCAGGGTTCAGGAAATCGAAATTGTTCGCCCAGGAAAAGAAAAGGGCATGTTTGAGGGCTATTTACTTGAGATCGGAGACCGTTGGATTGATGTCCAGAATGCCGACGAAAGAATCCCCTGGCGTTTTTATTTACCATGGGTGGGTGGGTATCCTCAGAATGGCGGGGGATTCGATCAAAAAGTGATTGAACCTTTGCGTGAACACCAACCCACCAATCCCATCCTCTTTGAATGGAGTTATCAACTACGTCCCCGCATCATGAAATTGGTCACCCGGGAGGAAATATCCTTTAAGCCTTTTTATGATCTGGAGGAAGTTCCCCCCTGGCTCGGACCACCGGGAGGTACCAAAAACCTTTTCGAGCCCAAGCCGATCAATCCCTTTGATATCATCCAGGGAAAACAGGTAAACCCATTTGATGCCGTCGCACCCGCCGGTCAGGGGCCGAATCCATTTGATAGTGTGGGAACCACTCCTGCTACCGTAAATCCCTTTGATTCTGCTCCTTCGGGTGGTGGAACGATCAACCCGTTCGATCAATCCACGCAACCCACTCCCAATCCGTTTGATTCCTCTCCACCTTCCCAGAATCCATTTGAACAGGCGGTACCTAATAAAAAGTCATCTTCCCCGAATCCTTTTGATAACGCTCCTCCGTCATCCAATCCCTTTGACTCGGCACCCCCAAGTGCCAATCCGTTTGATTCCGCAAACCCCTAGAATAGGGGTATAAGTTATTTAGCGGTCGATCCCAAACCGGGCAAGTGGATCAGCGGCCCGTAATGAGAGCTGACTCCCGTCATGCAGCAACCAATCAGCCTGCCCCGCAATTCCTTCCTGCCAGGAACGGCGAATTTTTGTGCGTCGTGCATTGATTCTATCATCAAGAGGAATCACATCCTCTTTTTCACGACTACTCCATAAAATGTCGACAATGACATTATCGGGGTTGAGACCTACGACTTCCACTGCGGCTCCTCTTTTCTCATAGTAAGCTAAATTAGGATCACCGCTTAGGTCTAAAGCCTGCACCAGTTTGACCGCTGCAGGCTTGGCTTTTCCAACAAAATACTCGTATTTCGGTTCGAATCGGTCGGGTAATAAAAATCCATCCATATTACGAATGGCGAATTCTTTTATATGACTCGACCAGATGGGCACAATCTCATTGCCTTTCTCGTCAAGGGTATAGACATAAGCGGGAATATTATCCGGGTTTCGATAGGCGGGAATCTTGGCTATTTCATCGGCGGCCTCATCGATTGCTTTGGAGAACCCAATTTCATTCGGTTCAAAGATTTCTTCCAGTCTGCCCAAAATAGGGACGATCACGGCTAGGCCTGCAGTCCTTGGGAAATACCTGAATTGTTGTTCTGATAATAAACCTTGTTCATTAAATGTGCCTTCCTCCTTGAGTAAATCCTCCAGTTTGATGTTTTGTCCTCTCGGGTGGAGGTAGGCTTTGTATTGGCCACTGGGGTTGCCATCCTTAAATTGAGTTTTCAATCGTAGATGACTTCTCGTTGCCAAGTCCACGGCTTTCATACCTTCTTCCTGTAATTTGTTTTTGTATCGAAACACATCGTGGGTGGAAGCGGGGTAGTAGAGAGAGAAGTTTCCATCCAATTCTCCCATCCTGTAGTTCTTTTCGTAGACTAGTTCTCCAATCTTCCCATAAGCGACAAATAGCCCATCCCGTTTTCCTTGTTTGTAAGATCCTGTAATTTCGAGCACCTCATTATCTTTCCAAAAAGAAAAGGGACCATCCTTTAACCCGTTAACAAAAGATATTTGGAAATGTTTTTTACCATTGGGATGCTTCCCGATAACAAAGGCTTCCTGGTCCTTGCCATATGGTTCCTCTGCATCGATCTCATAAAGGATGAGCGTTCCGTTTTCATCTTTGCGGTACTCCACATCTTCCGGTCCCAGTTTCTTTTCGGAACAGGCAAAAAGGAAGAGAAGGGATAGCATCATCGAAGTTGCGAATCCTATGCTTACTTTACCAGGATACTTTGTCATGAGGTTGAAAAATTAAATAGTAAGCGTTTGCGGTGGAGAATCGCAATTGAAATCTCAGGGAGTTCTTGTTCTTACCTGTTCAGCAATTTCAAGAATATCCTTGGATGGGAGGGTAACGATCGCGGAGGGTTGTCCCCGTTCCATCTTGTAAACCACCACCCCAAGCCATGTTCCCCGTTTATCAAAGACGGGAGTTCCAGGACTGGTGTTTTCTATCACATAGTATTGACGAGGTTTTTCAATCACAGCATTGACCGACCCCCGCCTCAGGGTTGATTGCCGGTAAAGATTTCTACCCAGCTTACTCATCGAAACCACGCCATCGAGCACCGCGGGTGACTGAAAGTTGCCTTGCCTGGAAGGGACAAAGGGAAATGCTTTTCGGTTTTCTCCTTCGGATGACTTCTCTTCAGTGATTGGTAAAACATAGGCAAGATCGAGGTCATTGTCTTTAAGTAGAATCTGAGCCGGAACTTCAGAGCCATCCGGCATTAAGAGCAACACTTCCGTGTAATTTACCTGTACCGAGGCTCCTCCTGTCCTCAGACGGGATAAAATTTTTGCCCGCGGATCGACGGTGCTGAGCGATAAAACGGTGAGCCCATCCTCGGCGATGATGGTTCCGATTGCCTCGAGTTTCTGTTCCTGGGGGGGCATGCTTCGCCCCCCGGCGCTCACCTCCACCCGCATGGTGACGGATACCCAGGTTACACAGTCTGCATTTTCATCAAGGAGGCTTTTCCAGACTTTTTCCGGGGTAGCAGAATAGGCCAGCGGAGCAATGAGGAATAAACAAAGAGTAAGTAATTTCATAAGCAAAAAAGAGGGTAGGATCAGCTTTCGTCCCAGTCAGGTTCGAGTTCAAGAAACAAGGTGTGGATGCCTCTTTTGACAAAAAGAATCACTCGTTTTGATTGGCGGTCGATTAGTTTTTGCAGGGTGCCTTCAAATTGTTCGATTGAAAGCTGGGTTTCCCCGTCGATTTCAAGCAACAGGTCCCCCTGCCTTAACCCTGCGAGGGATGCCCAACCCGCGGGTTCCACGTTTTCCACCAGAAGTCCGGGATGTTCTTCATCCACCCGTGCATTCACCCGGTCGGCAAAGGATAGTTCCCTGACCGTGAATTCGAAAGTCTTCTCCTTTATTTTAGGCAGTTCATTGGAAGGGGGAGGGCGTTTTTCCAACGTTAAGTTAAGATCCAAGGGAGCACCATCCCTGAGGCCCTGAAGCCGGATGGTTGCATCCGTGCGGTATTCCTTGATCATGTTGCCAAAGACTTCGGCATCCTCGGGTCGATGAGCCATGATGATCTGTCCATCAATCCGAAAAAGAAGATCACCTGCCAATAGGCCATCCTTCTCCGCAGGGGTTTCTGAAAAAACCTGGGCTATCCGAATCCCACGGGTGGTGCGTGGCAGACCGAGCGCTTCCGAAAGTTCGCGGGTGAGCACCTGGGTGGAAACCCCGACCCAGGGCTTCCAGGCTTCCAATGGTTGGTTTTCCTCAGCTTCGGGACCGATTTTAATCACGGTCAAAAGTTTGGCCAGGCCGCGTTCGAAACTGACAAGTACGGGTACCGGTTCCTCCTTGCCACGGGTGATTTTTCGCGATACCTCCATCAGGTCCCTGCTTTGATTGATCTCGTGATCGTTTACCCGGGTGATAACATCGCCTGGAAGCAGGGCCGGCTTGGCACTGTAAGAGGGACCTCCCCGGCCAACCGAATGAACCTGGGCTCCCTTTTTGTTTTCCCGGCGGGCTTCGAGGGATGACATCAGGGTGAAATTTCGCACGGTCAGTCCCCAGCTCTTCAATTCCTTTTCCTTGGAAAAAGCGGATTCCCGGGGAGCCGTCAAAAGGCTCCAGTTTTTGGATTTACCTGCTCTTATTCCCTTAATCTGAATCTTTTTACCAATGTCGATACCGTAGGCGATTTGATTGAAAAGGGGCATATCCTCCGGAATCCGGGCATTGACTTTTTGGCCGGCAAAGTGGGTGATCAGATCGCCCGGTTTGATTCCTGCCTGATCGGCTGGAGAATCCTCAATCACTCCGGAAACCAACAGCCCCTGGCGGTCAGGATCCAGGTTTGGTTGGCATTCCAGGCCCGTCCATGCCCGCGAGACATATCCTTTTTTAGCCAACTCCAGGGAGACTTCCTTGGCCAGGTTTGCGGGGATTGCACCTCCCAGGCTGCCAATCCCCACTTCATTGATTCCGATGATTCCGCCTTTCTGGTCGACGAGGGGTCCGCCGCTATTTCCCGGGAAAATCACTGCATCATGTCCGAGCCACCTGACCAGTTCCCCCACATTTTCACCATCCAGACGGAAACTTCCCGCGTTGGGAGAAATCATTGCCAGGTTGGAAATAATCCCCCGGGTAACCGATTGAGTAAGACCGGCCGGGCTGCCCATCGCAAAGCATACATCCCCGACTTTCACCGAGTCGGAATTGGCAAAGGTGGCCACGGTTAGAGGTTTCGATGCAGCGGGTAACTCCTCGGTTCTCAGCTTGAGCACCGCGAGATCAGTCATGGCGTCAGCCCCCAGAAGATCGGCCATCACTTCCTCTCCGTCATGGAGACGGCAGGTAAGACGGGTGGCTTTCCCGGCCACATGATGGTTGGTCACGACCAGTCCGTCCTTGCGAATGATCACACCACTTCCGGTGGATCTTGATTTTTTCATTCGTCCGCCGGATCCGCTTTCAGAAACCACGGCGATTCGGACAATCGCCTTGTACACTTGCTGCACCTCCTGGTTAAGCGTGACATCCTTTGCCGAAAGATGGGTCGAAAAGGAAAGGGTTAAACCCAATGCAGAGAGAAGAAATCGAGGAAGAGCTGGAAAATGATACATGATAAAAGAAGCGTAGTGTCTCTGCAGAATCGTTTGACCTTGGCAATTGAATCGCAGAAAGATTTACTAGTTATTGGTTAATTTAGATACCCAAGCAAACAAAACCATTCAAGAGATGAGCGAAAAAACTGCAAGCGAGTCGATTCTTACGGATCGTCAAAAAAAGTTCCTCGGGTTTGTTGCCTGTTTTGGAGGAGGCTTAATCCTGGCCTGCCTGATTGCGGTGGTGGTCGTGATCTTAAACAAAGCCCTGGTTCATTTTGGCGGGGTGTTCTGGTCGTTGGCGATTTCCGGGATGCTCGCCATTCTGCTCCGTCCGGTGGTTTCCCTGTTTGAAGAGAAACTGAAAATGGGGAGGATATCGTCGATCCTGACCCTTTACTTATTGACGATTTTGGTAGCCGGTTCCGTTTTCTGGATGGTGGGAGGAAAAGTTATCCGTCAATCCAAGGAGTTCGTGGGAACCGCAGGAGAATGGCCGGCCCAGATAGAAATGAAAGCCAAGGAGAAACTTCCTCCGGAAACCTGGGATGCCCTGTCCGAACATTTCCAGGCATTCGAAGGGTACTGGCAGGAATTACTGGGCCAAAAAGAAAACGCCTCCTTCCAGGGATTGGACCCTGAGCAGAAACTGATCATCCAGAGCCTGGATGCGTCCGAGCAGGAAGTATGGAGTGAATTGGAAGAACAGGAACGGCTGGATTTTTTTACCATTGAGAGCAATGCCTCGAGATCCGAATACCTGGAGCGCAAAAAGCTGGAGATTCGCAACCAGGCAGCCGAGTCCATTGAAACCAAGGGCGATCAGATTGCGGAAAAATCAGCCGAGGTCCTCAAGTCCGCCTGGAGTGGGCTCTTAGGCTTGTTCGCCAAAATTACCTACCTGGCGATTATTCCGATTTATTTATTTTACTTCCTTGGATCCAATCGCAACCTGATCGATGATCTGGAAAAGGAACTCACCTTCCTGTCCGACTCCCTCAAGGAGGATGTGATCTTTCTGCTCCGTGAATTTGTGGGCATCCTGGTAGCCTTCTTCCGTGGACAATTATTGATCGGACTGATGATGGGGATCGGCTATGCCATAGGATTCAGCGTAAGCGGATTGAAATTTGGAATCGCACTGGGTCTGCTCTTTGGCTTGCTCAATATTGTTCCTTATCTCGGATCAATTGTGGGGATCGTAACCACCTTGCTGGTGGCGTACCTGCAGCCCGACGGGATTGCTCAAAGTGGAGAGTGGACCATCCTGATTGGATGTGGGATTTCCTTTGCGGTGGTTCAGTTAATTGAGAGTTATTATCTCACCCCCAAGATTATGGGACAGCAGACGGGTCTGCATCCGGTGGTGGTGATTGTTTCAATCTTTTTCTGGGGAACCGCCCTGGGTGGAATCCTCGGAATGATTTTCGGTATTCCTCTCACAGCCTTCCTGATTATAGCCTGGCGGCTTTTGTGCCGAAAATATTTCAACCAAAGTCTTTGCTGAGTCTCGAGATGCCACGGTTGACCCACCGGTAGCTTACGCATGCGGAAGACTTACAGGTAATCCCAGATGGATCTAATCGGAAAGGTCCACCACTACCCGCACCTGATCAAGAGATGGCGTGCACTTGCCAAAAAGGTGGGTCTGAGGATTCGCAAATTCGCTACGATGGATGGTCAGCCATGCTATGAGCTTTCATCCGGAAGAGATATTTCAGAATGCCAACTATATCTGTCCGCAGGGATCCATGGCGATGAGCCTGCAGGGACCGAGGGGCTCTATGCCTGGGCAAATAAAAACTGGAAAATACTTTCTAAAATCCCGGTTCTTATCTATCCCTGCCTCAACCCCTGGGGGTTGCTCGAAAACAGCCGTTTTACCTTGGAGGGGAAAGATCTAAACAGGCAGTGGGATAAGGGAGAAGATGCATCCATCTCCGAAATTATTCAAAAGACATTGGGTGCCCAATTTTCACTGGCTGTCAATCTGCATGAAGATTACGACGCAAATGGCATTTATCTCTACGAACCCCCAACCGGTATCAAGCCGGATAATCTTGCCGCGGAGATCCTGGAAGCCGGGAGTGAGCACATACCGATCGATTCGCGGAAGAAAATTGAGGGCCGTTGGGCAAGGGGAGGCATCATTCGTCCCGCACCCAGTTCCCTGCCCAAGGAAGGATTGCCGGAGGCCGCCTTTCTTCAGGAATCCCGGGCAGAGAGAACTTTCGTGTTTGAGACACCTTCCGAATTCGACTTACGGGTGAGGGTGCAGGCACAGGTGGCAATGCTCGATCGTGCGGTCACAAAACTTTTATTTTAACGGCAACAATTGCCGGTTATTTTGGGTTTTCGATTGCAGGGAAGCCAACTAGATGACAGAAAGATAATTTTCCTTTCCCTTTCCGTACTCCAATCCCGATGAATGCATTCAAGGAAAATCAAGATGTGATTCATCGCATCGATCCTGATAGTTCCGAAGAAAATTCGGTCCGCTTTGATGAGTTGGTTTGTCTACTCGAAGCCGGAAACGATGGGGATGTAAAATCCCATCTTGAAAATTTTCACCATTCGGATTTGGCGGATGCATTTGGCTTGCTGGACAAAAATCTGCGCTCGCGTTTGCTGGGATTTGTTAAGGATGATTTGGATCCGGATCTTCTCTTTGAACTCGAGGATCATTTAAGACACGAGATTACCGATAATCTTTCGGCTCAGGAAGTGGCGGAAGTGATTACGGAAATGGATTCCGATGAGGCGGTGCAGGTACTGGAGGATATGGACCTGCAGGATCGTAATGAGATTCTTGACCAGGTACCGGAGGAGGAACGGGAAGATATTGAAATTGGACTGGCTTATCCGGAGGATAGTGCCGGACGGAGAATGCAGACTGATCTCGTCTCGGTGGGTAAAGACTGGGATGTGGGAAAAACCATCGACTATCTTCGCGAAGAAGAGGATTTACCCGAGGAATTCCTGGATGTCTTTGTGGTCGATACCGAGGATAAACCCATCGGAGTGATTTCCCTATCCCGGATCCTTCGATCTCCCCGTCCCACATTGATGCGTGAGATTTGTGATGAGACCCAGGTGATTGTTCCTGCGGAAATGATGCAGGAGGAAGTGGCTTTACTCTTTGAGAAATACGATCTTACCACCGCCGGGGTGGTGGATCAGGCAGGGAAACTCCTTGGCATGATCACGGTTGATGATGTGATGGAAGTGGCCCGGGAAGAATTCGAGGAGGACATTCTGCGTCTTGGTGGAGTAGGGGAGGAGACGGTGGACGACAGCGTCTGGGAATCTTCGACCAAGCGGTTCACCTGGCTTCTGGTCAATCTTGGCACCGCTATCCTCGCATCCGGAGTTATCAGTCTTTTTGATGCGACGTTGGAACAGATGGTCGCCCTGGCTGTGCTGATGCCGATCGTTGCCTCGATGGGGGGAAATGCCGGTACCCAGACCATGACGATTACGGTGCGGGCACTCGCAACCAAGGAACTAACCACCTACAACGCTTTTCGTACTTTTCGTAAGGAATTAGTGGTCGGCTTTTTGAATGGCTGTCTCTTTGCGGCTGTGGCCGGACTGATCACTTATCTTTGGTTTCAGGATTTGGATAGTTCCGGTTTACTTGGAGGAATCATCGCCGGGGCCATGGTGATCAACTTGGTGGTGGCCGGGGTGGCCGGGGTGGCCTTGCCGCTCCTGCTCGAACGATTGAAAATTGACCCTGCGGTGGCTTCCGGTGTGTTTGTTACCACCATTACCGATGTGGTCGGATTCTTTGCCTTCCTCGGATTGGCCTCCCTCGTCTTAATATAAACTATGAGTGAAAAAAGAGTGTTTGTCACCGGGTCAACCGGATGCATCGGAGCCCATGCGGTCAGTATTTTACTAAAGGAAGGTTGTGAGGTTTTCGGATTTAACCGCAATTCACCGGCAGACATTCCAGATGGGTATCAACACATCGGGGGGGATCTATCTGACAAACAATCAATTGAGTCCGCGTTACAAAAAGCCAAGCCCACTCATATCTTACATCTGGGAGCCCTCCAGACTCCGGACTGTCGCGATTACCCAATTCGCGGTCTGGATGTAAATGTACTGGGGACCGCCTATCTTTTTAAGGCATGCCTGGAAATGGAACTGCCCCTTGAACGGTTCGTATTTGCCAGTTCCAGTGCAGTCAATGGGCCCCGTGCCCTCTATGGGGAAGAAGGTGTGAGACCGGAAGACCCGCTCCAACCATTTAATCTTTATGGTTATTGGAAGATAGCAGGGGAGGGCATGGCCCAGGCCTATCATCAGGAAAGTGCAGTGCCCACGGTTTCTCTCCGTCTCGCCACCACCTATGGGCCGGGCCGTGATCGTGGATTTACCGCAGCCATGACCAGTGCCCTCAAGGCAGTAGCTGGGGGTGAGAAATTCGAGATTCCTTACCGTGGGAAGGAAAATTATCATTTTTCGCACGATGTCGGGGCCGGTTTTGCCCGGGCGGTGGTCGATCCGTTCACCGGGTATGGGGTTTATAATCTACTGGGTCAGACCCGTACCGTGGACGAATTCCTCACCCGGATCCATGAGGAAGCTAAGGACATGGGGCTCGACGGTTTTGAACTAGCCTATGCGGAAGGTGCGGAACAAACTCCGTTCATTTATGACCTGAATTGCGAATCCACCCGCGAGGCATTCCCGAAAATGCCCCAAACCGGGATCCGCGA
>JBMYOA010000041.1:0-12751 GCA_049598825.1 Opitutales bacterium
ATGAGATGGGAATCATCGGCCCAAATCACAAGCTCACTCCAAGGGCTTCCAAAGCATGGGATGACTTAACAGACGAGCAAAAAGATGCCGAGGATCTGAAGATGGCAGTCTACGCCGCCATGATCGACCGGGTCGACCAGAACCTCGGTCGTCTCTTCGCCAAGGTCAAAGAACTGGGGGAGTGGGACAATACCCTGATCATGTTCCTGACTGACAACGGTGCCTGCCCGGAACAACCCAACACCACTCCCGATATTCCACCCGGTCCCGTGGAGAGCTATCGTACCGTTTCCGTTGGCTGGGCCAACGCCAGCAATACTCCCTACCGCAAATTCAAATCGACCGATTACGAAGGAGGCATCCGTACGCCTTTTATTGCTCATTGGCCGGGTGTCATCAAACCGGGGATGACCAATCAGGTCGGCCACATCATCGATGTATCTGCGACCTTTCGGGATATCACCGGAGCGAAATACCCCAAGAAGGTCTTGGGGAACAAAACCAAGCCACCCGTCGGTAAGTCCCTGCTTCCAATCTTTAAAGGGGATGAACGGGAACCACACAAAGAAATCTTTTGGCGTTTCAACCGGGCGAATGCTGTTCGTCAGGGTGATTTGAAAGTTGTTCGTGCTGGAAAAGTATGGGAACTTTATAACCTGCGGGCTGATCCTACTGAAGTAAATAACCTGGCAGAACAGATGCCGGAGAAAACGGCTGAACTTTCTAAAATGTGGGAAGACTGGAACGAAGAGTGTAAAAAAAGGCCCTAACACAACCCAACCTTCTTTCGCTCTATGTCTTACAACCTGCTCCCAAGAAAACTATCATGGATCATTGCTTGCTCTATTTTCCTACACCCGGTAATCGCGGAAGAATCTTTTGAATTCCCAATGATTTCGGAGGTTCTCCGAAAGGTCCTTTTTCCTCAGGGGGACGGCGGATCCAAGTACTTCCGGATTCCTGCTATCATCACGGCCAAGAATGGTGATTTACTCGCAGTGATCGATGCCCGCCGTAACACCACCCGGGATCTTCAACACACCCGCAACATCGACATCGCGTTCAAGCGAAGTTCAGATAATGGCCAAACTTGGTCTGATATTGATTTCATCACAAATTTCCCTGATGGAGAGGTCGGATCCGATGCTTCCTTGGTTGTGGAACGCGAAACAGGAAAAATTCTTTGCTTTTACAACTACCTCGACCACGACACAAAATTCAATAAGTCCAGGCCATCTAAGACGGCGGTTAATTATCGCTATTTCCTTCAGACAAGTGACGACCATGGGAAGACCTGGTCGCAACCAAGAGACATCCGGGATGAGATATTACAAGATCATCTGACCCGACGTGATTTTGTTTTTGTAACCTCAGGCAGAGGCATGCAAACCCGATCCGGATTGATCATTCATACTGTGGTTCATGTGGGAAAAGCGGGTTATTTATTTGGGAGTTCTGATCAGGGCAAGACTTGGGGAGCCTTAAAAAAAGCGTCACCATTCTCTCCTGCCAACGAATCCAAATTTGTAGAACTGAGTGACGGTACCTGGATGATCAATGCCCGGGTCAACGGTTCGGGATATCGATATGTTCATCGCTCGACCGACCAGGGAAAATCCTGGATAAGCAAAAAGGAAACCAACCTGCCTGACCCGGGGTGTAATGCCGAACTCTTGGTCTATACATCCAAAAAAGACGGGTACGCGAAAGACCGTCTCTTATTCGTCAATTCTCATAGCCAGAAAGGACGGAAGAATCTTGTTCTCAGCATCAGTTATGACAATGGAAATACATGGGCCTTTAAAAAATGCATTGAAAAAGGAGCGGCAGGCTATTCAGCCATCACTGCCTGTAAAAATGGTGATATTGGAATTTTCTTTGAGAATGGAACCAAAATGACCTTCGTACGGGTAACCCTCAAAGATTTAACCGATGGAAAAGACAAACTAAGCAAACCCTACCAAATGCAATGAAAGTACTTTTACCCGCCCTATTAATTATCTGCTCAACCCTTTATGGGAAACTACCCAATGTGGTCATTCTCTACGCTGATGATATGGGAGTCGCGGATGTTTCCTACGGCGATCCGGAGGCAAAGATCCAAACACCCCACCTCGACCGCTTGGCATCTCAGGGAATGACCTTTACCGATGGGCATAGTTCTTCTGGTATCTGCACTCCCAGTCGATTTGCCCTTCTGACCGGACAGCACCACTGGCGCCGGTTCCACGGTATCGTGGGAGCCTTTGGCGGAACGGTTTTCGAGCCCGAGGACTTCACTATCGCCAAAATGTTCAAGAAAAAGGGCTACCACACGGGCTGCTTCGGCAAGTGGCACCTGGGTTGGGATTTTGATGCCATTCGTAAGCCGGGTGCCAAAAAAGGAGATCCCCGGGCCGAGTCCTATGACTGGACCAAACGCTTTCCTGACGGTCCGCTAGATCAGGGCTTCGATTACTATTTCGGGGACGGCACCATCAACTTCCCCCCGTATTGCTGGATCGAGGGAGACCGCTTCGTCACCATTCCCACTAAACCGGTCATCAAATCCACACCTCTTGCGGGCGGAGGCTCTTTTCGTCCGGGCCCGATGGCCGAAAGCTGGAACCCCTACGACATTTTGCCAACCATTACCCAGAAGACGGTTGAATGGATTTCGAAGCAGAAGAAAGATCAACCCTTTTTTGCCTATCTTGCTTTCAATTCGCCACACTACCCGATCGTTCCCAATAAAGAATATCACGGTAAATCGAAGGCTGGATACTATGGAGATTTCGTAATCGAGACCGATGCCATGGTCGGCAAGGTCATGCAAGCACTCAAAAAGCATGGCTTTGCAGATAATACGCTCGTCGTTTTCTCTGCGGATAACGGACCAGAAACCCACGCCTTTGAAAGATTGGAGGAATTTGATCAGTGGAGCTCGGGTAAATTTCGCGGACTAAAACGGGACATCTACGAAGGAGGGCACCGGGTGCCTTTCATTGTTAAGTGGCCTGGTAGAATCAAGAAAGGTGTTCGCTCTGACGAGGTAGTCAGTCAGGTCGACCTTGCCGCAACCTTTGCCCAAATCATTGATTATCCACTAGCCAAA
Organism: Opitutales bacterium; assembly: GCA_049598825.1. Classification (GTDB taxonomy): domain Bacteria; phylum Verrucomicrobiota; class Verrucomicrobiia; order Opitutales; family Seribacteraceae; genus Seribacter. The sequence continues at coordinate 3,095 of JBMYOA010000041.1, forward strand.
ACGGAGGCTATCGATAGTTACAATCTTCTACCGGTACTTGAAGGGAAGAAATATTCAAAACCTCTACGAGTTGGCACGGTACAGAACACCTCTGCGAAAAAGTTCGCTCTTCGGCAAGGAGACTGGGTGTTGATCGATGCACCAACAGGTTCGGCCAAGAAAGAGAGCTCTGCCTACCTTAACCATTTTAATTTAGACCCTTACGGACAAGGACATGAAGGTTTACTTTTCAACCTAGAGAAAGACCCGCGTCAGTCCAAAAATCTTTATGAGAAGTTCCCTGATCGGGTTGTAAAGATGAGGTCTTTACTCAAGGAATACCTTTCTGGCAAGCCCTGTGCCCCGGGAAAAGAATAAACCGGCATCCTGAATAGAATTAACATGAAAAATATTTTCAGGATCCACGCCTTCCTTTTTCTCATTCTAATTATTCAATGTAATCTGAACGGTAAAGATTACATTTCGATAAAGGAAATTGCAGGCAGATCATGGCTGGTTAAACCGGACGGGCAGCCCTTCTTTGCGCATGGAATAACCCATGTAAGTAACAAAGACGCTAATTTGAATTTCCGAAAATTTTCGGAAATGTGTAAAGAAGCTGGATTCAACGCGTATGGATATGGATGCCCGGAACCACTTCGGCAGGATATGCCATTCATCGATAGTTGGAATCATCTCGTCCCAATCTCCTATTACCGAGGTAAAAACGGAGTTCAATTCCTTGATGTGTTCGATCCCAAAGTTCAGAAGAAACTTGAATTTGGGGTTAAGGCGAAATGTTTAAGCAGTCGAGACAATCCGAACACTATTGGGTATTGCTGGACGGATCTGGGTTCATGGCCATTGGATAATCCATCTGGCAAAAACTGGGTGAATTTCATTCGCCAACTGCCAAAGGATAAACCCGGCCAAAAAGCCTACCAAAATTTTCTCAAAACTTGGGAAGGAAGCTCAGAAAAGCTACGTGATCTCGCCTTCCTTCGAATCATAGCTAAGGAGTATTTCAGGATAGTCGGCAATGCCCAACGCAAATATGCCCCCAATCACTTAGTCTTTGGAGAACGTTTTGGAATAAGTTCGTTAAGTATTTACAGAACAATGGTTCCTGAGGTGCTTGAAGAAATGCTTCCGTATGTCGATGCCATTGCGATTCAACCCCCATTTAAATCTGAATTTCCAAAAGAAGATTTCGATAAAATTTACCAACTTACCCAAAAGCCCATTCTGATCTGTGACTTCGCCATCCGATTTAAAGACGAGGGCAAAGATATACGCAGTTGGAAACCTGAACCTGATTCAATTGCTGCAGGAAAAGCCTATGCTCAATACATCAAAGATGCTTTCAAAACCAAATATGTGATCGGTTCTTTTTGGTGCAACCCGGTCGATACAGCAAAAGGATTTGGCAAGCTAGGAGTAAAACAGGGGTTCTTTAACCAAGGAATCTTACCAAGGCCCGGGTTATACAAATCGGTTCAGCAGGTCAATCAGGTCATAAAGAATATGACGCCGATAAAAGAAATATAATTCTTAGAATATCCTCTTTCGTAATTCTTGAATTATCTTTAAGTACTCTTCCTTAACCATCTTTTCGGCCCGGTCGAAAGTGGTGACCATTCTCTTTCGTTCTCTCACCTCCGGAAAGTCATTGAGCATCGCCTTCACCTTCATTGAATAGATTCTTAGTTTTTTAGATTTATCATAAAATTGAAAATCGTAATGCTTGTAATGCAACGAACCCTCAAGGCCTGCCTCTTCAAAAGCTTCTCTCTTTGCCTGTAAGCGATCAGATCGTTTTTTCTCACGATTTCCCTTCGGTAATATCCATGAATGCCCCTTGCGGTTTGTCACCAAAACGACTTCCCCGGATCCAGTATAGGCAAAAACCCCCACTTGATAATCATGTTCCCTCACGGTTGCCAACCTTTCCCCCTTTTATGTATTTTAAGCATATTTATTTTTTGTTTTTGAGAAGCCCCACCACGAGATCCTCAATAATTTGCTGAACGCTTGTATCCTTCTTCACCGCATAAATCTTCAGTTTTTTTAAAACTGACTCCTCAAGACGCAAAGATGTGTTTTTGCGTTTTGTCTTTTTATTGCGGGGCTTACCAGACATAAATACATAATCCTATATTGACGTCAAAATGTCAAGATATTAAAATATCACATCATTCATGTTAATCTTTAACCGACAACATGTTTCGTAGTTTAAAAATAATTTATGTCTAACATTTTGTCTTCTAAATAAAATAAGGATTTTTAAATTATCGTTGCTTGTAAGGATTAAATCTAAAGGACATACATATTTTGTGAAACTTACCAAAATATTTCTCTTATCTATTCTCAGCTCAGTTTTTCTTACATCTACCGGCTCGTTCGCAAGTGAACGGGTTTCCCAAATGCCGAACCTGATCATCCTTCTTGCGGATGATTTGGGCTATGGAGAGCTCGGTTGTCAGGGTAATAAAGAAATACCCACTCCTCATATCGACGGGATCGCCCAAAAAGGAATACGCTTCACCCAGGGCTATGTAACTGCACCAAACTGTAGCCCGTCCCGGGCCGGCCTGATAACCGGAAAATACGGGACCCGCTTTGGTCATGAATTTAATCCCATTGGAGCGAAAAATGAAGAACCGGGTTACGGCCTGCCCCTTTCTGAAAAAACCCTTGCCGACTCTCTTTCCATGGCAGGCTATGTTAATGGCTTGGTCGGCAAATGGCACTTGGGCGGGACGGCACCCTATCATCCCTTTCGCCGTGGTTTCGATGAGTTTTTCGGCTTCACTCACGAAGGTCATTACTTCGTGCCCGAACCATGGGATGGAACCACCACCTGGTTACGAAGGAAAGTCCTGCCGGGAGGAGGTCAGGGGATAAGAACATTTGATAAAGTGATTTATTCGACTCACATGGGCTCTAACGAACCTGATTACGACGCCAACAACCCGATCGTTCGCGGAAGTCAACCCGTACTGGAGAAAGAATACTTTACCGATGCGATTACCCGCGAATCCGTAGACTTCATTGACCGGCATGCGGACAAGCCCTTTTTCCTGTTTGTTTCTTACAATGCGGTTCACAGCCCATTGCAGGCAGCCGATAAGTACATGAGGAAGTTTAAACACATTGAGGATATCCAACGTCGAATCTTTGCAGCGATGCTCGCAAATATGGATGACAGCGTGGGTGACATCATGAAAAAGTTGGAAAAAGAAGATCTGGAAAACGAAACACTAGTATTTTTTCTGAGCGACAACGGTGGGCCAACCAAAGAATTGACCAGCAGCAACCTTCCCTTGCGGGGCGGAAAGGGACAAATGTATGAGGGTGGTATCCGGGTACCTTTTCTTTTCCAATGGCCAGGCAAGGTTCCTGCCGGCCAAATATATGACCGACCCGTTTTGAGCACGGATATCTTAGCAACCATTCATGCGGCCGCCGGAGTATCTAAAACAAAAGGTGAATATATTGAATCTTATGACCTTCTTCCCTACCTCACAGGAAAGTACAAGGAAGATCCGCATGAGTGGCTTTACTGGAGACAAGGCCACAAAGCTGCCTTTCGTGTAGGTGACATGAAAATCGTCCGGCAAACTCCAAAAAAGTGGGAGCTCTACGACCTGAACGAGGACCCCTCTGAAACCAAAGACTTAAGCAAAGAACTTCCAGATCAGTTCGGAAGTCTCCTGGAAGGCTGGGAGAAGATCAATGGAAATATGGTTGTGCCGTTATTTAAATAAAACTGGGGATTACTCTTCTTAAGTTTTCCTCAAGGTTTTGGCTTTGAGAACTTGGCAATTTTGTAATTTTTACATATAATTTATGCTTGTATGCATATACGGAAAAACATTGCCCGCCGTCGATTCCTACAAGGGATCGGAGGATCTTTTCTTGCCCTACCTTTATTGGAGGCACATTCATCCAACGGCACCCTGGTTCCGCCTAAAAGAATTACGGCGACAGGCATTTTTTATGGCTTTGTCCCCGAAAACTTTCATCCACAGGAAACAGGTAGAAACTATACATGCCCTCCACTGCTCAAACCTTTGGAACCTTTTAGGCAGGACTACACCGTCTTCTCCGGTCTGGATCACAACCTGAGCGGAGGTCATAATGCCACCAAGTTTTTTCTCTCAGGTATACCGACCAATCAGTCAAAAGGTTTTGCCGAGGCCAATATATCCATAGATCAAAAAGCATCGGATCATGTGGGTGGGAAGACCCGCTATTCTTCCCTAACGCTGGATACCGATCGTGGAAACGAGCATACCCTATCCTGGACGCGTAACGGAAACAACATCCAACCTGTTCGTAGTCTGGAAAAGCTATACCAAATGCTTTTTCGCAAGGATGATCTCAATTCCCGTAAGCAGAAGGAAAGAAACTGGGCTGATAAAAAGTCCATTCTTGATTTGGCTAAAGCACAGGCAAGCAATTTTCAAAAAGGCTTAGGTAAGGAGGACACCGAAAAACTTGATCAGTATTTCACCTCGGTCAGGGAATTTGAGAAACGAATCGAACAATCAACACAATGGTTGGATCGAGAAAAACCGTCCACATCATACAACTTACCCGGAAGAGCTGACTCCCTGACGCTAAGGGACAAAACCCCTCTTTTTTATGACCTCATGGCTCTCGCCCTCCAGACCGACTCCACCCGGGTCATCAGTCTGGCGTTTACCAACTTGGGCAAAGAGAACGGAGGCCTGTCCGGCATCACCCATGGCTACCATACCCTTTCACACCATGGGCAGGTACAGGAGGCCATCGATGAACTTTCCATTATCGAATCTTTCCATGTTGAGCAATATTCCCGCTTTTTGGGAAAACTGAAAGAGGTTAAAGAACCTAACGGAATGACTCTGCTCGACAACACCATGGCCTTGCTGGGCAGCGGCATGAGCAATGCAAATTCCCACAGTAACCGGGATCTCCCCATCCTATTAGCTGGAGGTGGGTTTAAACATGGACAGCACCTCCATTTTGCCCGTCATGGCAAACAATCAACGCCTCTCTGTAATCTTTATCTTTCGATGCTCCAAAATTTTGGCATCGAAGCCGAAAAGTTCAACACCTCAAGTGGCACCCTCACCGGACTCTCCAAGGTAAGTTAATCATCAGGAATGGAATGCGTTACTAGATTCCCAGGCGCCTTTTTTATCTGGGGCCTGCTGCTATGGGGAGGAAATCTTTTCTCTAACGAGACCGAATTTAGTCGAGATGTTTATGGTTTCATCAATACCTACTGTACTCAATGCCATGGAGAAGAGAAAGAAAAGGGGGACCGCACTTTTCATGAACTGACCACCAATGTTAATGATCGTCTAATGATTGATCTGGGAAATCCCCAAAAGGTAGATCTTCTTCGTGACATTCTTGATCAACTCAACCTGGGTGAAATGCCCCCCAGGAAGAAAGATGTAAAACAACCAAGCATTCCGGAATCACAACAGGCCATCGACTGGCTTACCCAAACCTTGCTTGCTTTTGAAAAGAGTCAGGGTTCGGACGAAACCGTTCTTCGTAGAATAAACAAGAGGGAATATAAAAATACCATGCGGGATCTTTTAGGGCTGGAAAACCTGCCCTTTGATTTTACGCAAGACTTTCCAGTTGATGAAAACGATCATGGGTTCGTAAATATTGGAGATGCCCTCAATCTTTCTGATCAGCATCTGGACGCGTACCTGGAAGCTGCTGACCGCTATTTGCGTATGGCATTCAGATTTGATGACTTCATAAATCCTCAAACCCACACCATTCAGCCAAAGGATTGGGGATACCCTGACAAACAAGATAAGACGCCGTGGATGTACCGCATTTATAAACCGGAAAAATACCTCGACTTTGCTGCCGGAAAGAAACAACTGACCGACCACTTCGATTTGGGTACCTTTCCCCACGACTGGTACAAGAGAACCAAAGGAATACAGACTCCGGGGTACTACAGGATAACTCTTTCCGCAGAAGCGGTCCGAAGACTGACTCATCCCTATGACCCGATCATGATACCCGCTGATCTTACCGCACCCATGCAACTCTCCCTGCATGTCTCAAGAGGCAATCAAGGGTTGGGCTCTGATTCCATTGCTTTTCGCTCGAAGATCGGCCATTGGGATCTTGCGGATCATCAGAAGAAGAGTTTTGAAGTGGTCGCTTGGCTGGACAAGAGGGATGTTCCCTTTCTTAACTGGGACAACGGACCGGGACCCTCTGATTATTGGATGCGGGACATTTGTAAAAAATACCACACTGATATCGAATTCCGCGGAAAGGAAGGATCGCACGCCTGGCATATTATCGGGAAAGACCTGGTTCCGGGAAGGATTGTCTCGGATGTATGGAAAGGACCAGTCGTTCGGCTTCACAACTTTAAGATTCATGGTCCCCTACCCCACACTTTCCAAACCAAGGCTCAAAAAGTATTTCTGGACGGAAAAGAGAATTTGGCTGAAGTGGATCTAGCCCTTGCTTTTACGCGCTTTGCGAGACGAGCATTCAGGAGACCCGTAAATTCAGCAGATATCGAGCCTTATCTGCAAATTGAGAAAGAAGCCCGCATGCAACTAAAGCGCAATAGGCAGGAAGCTTTTTTCATCGCCCTTAAAGCGATGCTTGTCTCACCCGACTTTCTCTACCTCCGTGAAAAGAAAGGCGACTCAGAAATGTTGAACGACTTCGAAATCGCCAACCGGCTTTCCCATTTCCTCTGGTCGTCCCTGCCAGACAATGAACTCTTTTTACTCGCCAAAGAAAAAAAACTAAGCAACCGCGATACCATCAAGAAACAAGTTATACGAATGCTGGGTGATAAGCGCAGTCAGGCTTTTGCTGAGGGTTTTGCTCAAAGTTGGCTCCGCCTCGATAAGCTGGGAACCATGCCTCCCGCATCCCTCAAATTCAGGGAGTACTACCGGTATGGGCTCAAAGATGCGATGCTCCAGGAAACCCACCTGTTCGTATCGCATGCAGTAAACAATAATGCACCCCTGTCGGATTTTATTCATTCAGATTACAGTTTCCTCAACCAGGACCTCGCAAGGCATTATAAAATGGATGGGGTTGAAGGCGTGCATTTTCGAAAAGTCTCATTCCCCGCCGATAGTATGCGGGGTGGATTGTTGGGCCAGGCAAGCATCCTGACCCTTACCGCCAACGGAGTGGATACTTCACCGGTCATTCGGGGCATTTGGGTATTGGAAAGTCTTCTGGGTACACCACCTTCCGAGCCACCTCCCGACATTGAACCCATTGACCCGGATGTTCGTGGGGCAAAGACAATGAAGGAATTACTAGAGAAACACCGATCTGTGCAAGCATGCGCCGATTGTCATTCAAAAATTGATCCATATGGTTTCGCACTTGAATACTTTGATCCAATCGGTGGTTATCGACCCACATACTATCGATCCCGTTTTTGGAGGAATTCAACGCAATCCACCAAGTTCTTCCCCGGGAAACCCATCGATGGAACCGCAACCTTAACCTCAGGAGAAAAAGTGTACGGTCCTCGCAGTCTTCGAAAAGTACTTCTTGGCAAGAAAGACCTTTTTACGATTAATCTTTCCGAAAAACTATTAACCTACGGGACGGGCAGGAAAACTACCATAGAGGATCAAACGGAAGCCAGGGAAATTGCAGATAAGGTAATCTCAGGGAATTTTGGTTTCCGCGATCTCATCATCAAGATCGCAACCAGCAAAGCTTTCAGCAGAAAATAAATCTTATATCTACCTTTGCTTCCAACTAGACCCAAGTAGGATAATTCAATAAGGTATGGTTTGATTACTTTTATGAATAAAACCATTGCCCTTCTCTTTCTCTTAAGTTGCACCGCTTTCGCAAAAGATACCTTTGTGCCAATAAATGATTCGTCCAAACTGCCCAAAGACGCCATCGAACTTTGGGAGAGTTATGACCCTCATGCCGAGCCCCTGGAGGTGAAGATAGTCAAAGAGTGGAAAGATAAAGAAGTTACCACCCGTTATCTCACCTATAAAGTCGGTCGATTCAAAGGAGCGAACGCCCGCGTGGCGGCTTTCTATTCGTTTCCCAATAAACCAGGCAAACACCCCGCATTCGTCTGGTCACACGGTGGCGGTCAGCGGGCTGAGCGTAGCCGCAGTCAATATTTCGCTAAGCAGGGGTTTGCCTGTATCGATGTCAATTGGCTTGGTCGCCCCATGGAAGATGATATCGAAGAAAACACAGACTGGGGGAAAGTGGATCCTACCCAAGGTCCACGCTTCTACTCCAAAGCTTTACGCAAAGGATGGAAGGTAAACCTGCAACCCGATGAATTTTCAATCGATCCGATTGCCAGTCCCCGAAATTCCAACTGGGTTCTTCTCTCGATGGCGGGCAGGCGTGCGATTACATTCCTGGAAAAACAACCCCAGGTAAATACTGACAGAATTGGTTTCACTGGCTATTCCATGGGAGGCATGATTACCGCCCTTACTGCGATTGATCCACGCCTGAAAGCGGTCGCACCCTTTGTGGGTGGCACTGGGTTTAAGGATGTCGATTTCCCGGGTGGTATTGTGGGGAGCAGTAAACGACAGCAATTCCAGAATCTTGAAATGTACCAGAATGTCATCGATCCGCAATCATACTGGCCTCATGTGAAATGTCCGGTCGCCTTCATCACTTCATCCAATGACTTTCATTCCACCTTTGAAAGAATCTACAGGTCGATGGATTTGCTTCCACATAACAACTGGAGAGTATCCTCCAATGTACACTTTAACCATGGACCCGGCCCGGAAGAATGGGCATTACTTAATTTATGGTTTAAGAAGTATCTGGGAGATGAACAGATTGTAATCCCGGAAACACCACCATCCAACTTCTCCATAGACAAAAAAATTGCCACCTTCTCCGTATCACCCAAGGCAATTGATCGTTTGGCTGGGGTTAAAATCTACTACAGTTACGATCCCAATTCCCGCACCCGTTTCTGGCACCATGCAGAGGCTAAAAAATCTGACAATACCTGGACAGCCAAGATACCCGTGTACCCCAAACTCCCCCTCTATGTTTTTGGGCATTGTACCTATCATTTAGATCAGGAAATGACTCTACAAGCTGGTAGCTCCAAGTCTTTCTCCATCAATTCCAAAGAAGCAATCCATGAACCTGCCGACATTGACTTAAAAGAATTATCCAAACTGGCAAGAACCGGATTGATCGAGGACTTTTCCAATGGAACCACTGATTGGGCCAGTCGAAACGGTGACAGCATCACCACCTATAAATTACAGAGCCCGATGATTAATCGCTCGAATGATAAAGTTTTGGCCTTCACCATCGACCCGCAGGGTAGAGACCATACCCTTCGCCTTCGCATGGGCAGTTCATTTCTTAGTCGTGAGAACAATCTCGGTAGCTTTACTTACAGTACGAAAATCACCGGGAAAGAACCTCAGCAAATTCTTATCAAAACCACTGACTTCAAAGGTGAAAAGGATAAGAAGTTAGAGTGGGCCAAGATAGCCACTTTTAATGTCACGCTGGTCGATCATACACAAAGGAAAGCCATTAAACTAACGGATCCTGAAACTCACTCCATCCTAAAGCGGATTGAATTAATCGACCGTCCCTAATTTTCTTTTCAAGGGTTTATTCTTGGTTGCCTTGCTATAATGGTAA
>JBMYOA010000042.1:0-12628 GCA_049598825.1 Opitutales bacterium
CCAGGGTTGAGAATTAATCCCTTAAATCCGGAATCTGCCCATTCGTGGATCTTGTCAATCATCGAACCTTCATGATTCGATTGGTAAGTATCCATTTCTAGGTCCATCGATTTTGCCTTGGCTACAACCATTTCCTCGATTTGAGCAAGAGTCATTGAACCGTATATTTCAGGTTCTCTTTTCCCTAACCGATCAAGGTTAGGACCGTTTAATAATCCTATTTTGAGCATACATTTTAATAAATATTAAACCTGTTGATATCGCAATTCCTGATTCACAAAGGGCATTGTGTGTCTACGAATTCGAAAGGTATATCGAAGGTCTCAGCAACTTCCTGTGCCAGTGCTATGACTCCAAAAGTTTCTGTCGCATAATGGCCACAGGTGTAGATATTTAACTTCATCTCCTGTGCTAAATTGAAATGGTTTTGTTTGAGTTCACCCGTTATGAATGTATCGACGCCATTCCTTTCGAGTTCATCAATGGCACTTTGGCCCGAACCAGTTAGAATCGCCACTTTGCTTGGTCGTTCCGGCCCGAATTCCATACTAATCATACCGGCAGGAAATAATTCTTCTAAAGATAATTTTAGTTGATCTCTCGTTTCTACACAGTTTGTAAGAAGTCCGATATCATTTCCCTCGTAATTTAAAAATGTACCTGCTGGGGATAATGCTAATTTTGAGGCAAGAATTGCGTTATTTCCAATCTCTTTATGACAATCCAATGGAAGATGTGATCCGTACACAGCAAGATTGTGGTCTATGCAGTGTCTGATTTTTTCATAATTAACCCCCGTAAGCGGGGCAGGGGGAGTCCAAAAAAGCCCATGGTGAACGATTAGAAAGTCGATTCCTTTTTTGGAAGCTAAACTAAATGGAATCAAGCCCGCATCAACTGCAGCCCCTACCTTGCTGACGCTTCCATCATTCTCTAGCTGCAATCCATTGAGCGAACCAGGGAAATCTTTAATTTTATCGATAGATAAGCGTTGATTACAAAAGTCTACAAGTTTTGTTAGTGATGGCATGATTACTTATTAAGACACACTATCCGAGGTAATCTATGAAATAAACTAAATTCAAAAGTGTTTTATATTGCCATAATTAGAAATTTCGCCATTATAATGGCTCTTCTGTAGCAGGGTGGAGCAGTCTGGTAGCTCGTCAGGCTCATAACCTGAAGGTCGCAGGTTCAAATCCTGCCCCTGCTCCCAAATCCAAACTTAACCCTACCTAAAAGAAAATTATTTCTCCCCGCTTGTTCAGCGTGGGCTTTAAAAAAACAATTATGAACATTACAGTAAAAGATCTCTTGGACGCTGGAGTCCATTTTGGACACCAGTTACGTAGATGGAATCCTAAATCCAAGCCATATGTTTTCGATAATCGTCATGGTATTTCGATTATTGATCTCGAGAAAACCTATGATCTTCTCGAAAATGCATCTAAGGCAGTAGAAGAAATTATATCTCAGGGGAAACAAATTCTTCTTGTTGGAACTAAAAGGCAGGCCGAAGAGCCTATTCGTGAACTCGCTGCCGCAACAAGCATGCCATTTTGCGTGAATCGCTGGATGGGCGGGACTTTAACTAATTTTGAGACAGTCTCTACCAGCCTTGCCAAATATAAAAGCTTCCTTCGAATGGAAGAAGATGGAAGTCTAGATAAAATGCATGGTAAAGAAGTTGCTGCAATCAAACGACAAATGTCCAGAATGCAACGTAACTTCGAAGGATTGCTTAACCTGCAGGGAATTCCAGGAGCTCTTTTTGTAATTGATTCTCACAATGAAGCGATAGCAGTCGCTGAAGCAAATAGACTCAAGATTCCAGTTATTGCTTTAGTCGATAGTAATTCAGATCCAAGTGTTTTGTCACATCCTATTCCAGGCAATGATGATTCCGCTAAATCAATTCGCATAATTGTGGATGTGATTCTTGACGCAATTCAAAATGGTGCATCCAAGAGAGTTGAAGCCCCAACCAAGAGAAAGGATATTACTCCTATAACTCAGGAACCTGATTTTGTTGACCAAGAGGATGAACCAGAAGTTACCTTGCCCGAAGGTTATGATGAGAATGACTTTGATGACCGCAAAGAAGAGGTCAAAGAATCCCCTGAACCCGAATCCAAGGCACCCGAGCCAACTAATGATTCCCCAGCTGAAGAAGAAGTGAAGCCTTCCGATAGTGAAGAATCCACATCTGACTCAGATAAAAAATAATTTACCTAGGCAAAATATAGAAATGTCAAATATAACCAAAGAAGCTGTTATGGACTTGCGCGAGAAAACCGGAGCAGGTCTGATCGATTGTAAGCGTGCATTAGCAGAAACTAATGGAGACTTGGAGGAAGCTATTTCCATTCTCCGTAAGAAAGGGGTTGCCTCTGCTGCCAAAAAAGCTGGCCGAGAAGCTGGTGAGGGAATTATTTCCAATGCGGTCGCAGGCGACCGTAAAAAAGGTATCCTCGTGGAAGTGAACTGCGAAACTGATTTCGTGGCTAAGAATGAAGATTTCATCAAATTCTCCAAGGAAGTTGCTGAAACTTTACTCACAGACCCTAGCACTGATCTAGAAACCAAAAGAACCGAGCAGGTTGGAAAAATTGGTGAAAATATCAAAATTTCAAGGTCTGAGACTGTTGCAATTGATTCGAATGGTATAGTGGAGAGTTATGTCCACACAGGTGCTAAGGTTGCTGTAATGATTTCGATAGTTTCAGGTGATCAACAGGATCTGAGTTCAAACGATGCAGTAATTACTCTTGCTAAAGACCTTTGTATGCACATTGCAGCAACCTCCCCTGTTTGCGTTAGCAGGGACGATATTGCAGAAGAACTTGTTTCTAAAGAGAAAGATATTGCTATGGCTCAAGCAGAGGGTAAGCCTCCGCAAGCTGTTGAGAAAATTGTAGCAGGAAAATTAGAGAAATATTTTGCAGCATCTTGCCTGCTTGAGCAGCCTTTTGTTAAAGACCCAGACACTTCAGTTAAAGATCTTCTTGCAAAAACTTCCTCTGAAGTTGGGAGTGAGCTATCAGTCGGTACTTTCTTGAGGTTTCAAGTCGGAGAAAGCAACTAACTTTTAACTGTTGGCGATCCATGTGGTTGCCGATGTTGCTCCATAAAGGACTAGCAGCAAGATACCATGCTTTCTGGAAAGATTCCTTCCACGCATCCAAAAAACCATCAGGATGGTAAACAGTAGCATGGAAATGTGGTCAAGCCAGGGATAAGGAGTTTCACAAAAAATTGGTCCTAAAATACCTGCTACTCCGCCAACTAACCCTATGTTGAAAAGATTGGACCCTAGGATGTTTCCTAGCAACATGTGAGTCTCGTCTTTTCTTAGCAAGGCAATGGAGGCTGCTAATTCGGGAAGACTTGTGCCGATCGCAATCAAAGTAAACCCAATCAACTCGTTGGGGATGCCCACCAATTCAGCAAGATTCTTGGACCCATAAACAAGGGATTCTGACCCAAGCCACAGAAGGAGGCCTCCCACCAAAATCATAAAAATAACCATAAGCAGAGGTTGATTTTCATCATCTGTGTGATTTTCAGCTTGAAGATCATTGTTTCTGTTGCGCAAGGAAACGAAGCAAAGGCTTCCTAGGTAACCGATAATGAAAATGATCAAAATAACCCCTGCCTCGAAGCCAAGTGCAGAAGATTGACTAAATATAATGGAGGAGCTGAAGCCAATTGTTGCAATTGTAAGTAGCACCAACTGTGTTGGTTTCACGGCATGATGAGTACTTATTGGCTTAATCAACAAGGAAATACCTAGAATGAGTCCAATGTTGGCAACATTGGAACCTATGATATTTCCTAGTACGAGACCACCCGCACCCGAATTGATTGCTGAGATCGAAGTGAATAATTCTGGTGCTGAAGTGGCCACAGACACGATAGTCAGGCCAACAATAACAGGAGGCACTCCAAGTTCCCTAGCTAATACAGAACAATTATCCGAAAGTAAATCACCGCCCTTAGTTAAAAAAAATAGCCCAATTATCGTTGATCCAACTAGTAAAACTATAAAGCCAGGAAATGAAATTTCCCTTAAAGAAGAGCCCCAGATGTCAATTAATTCGTACACAAAAGAAGTGAAGTTTGCTATTCTTCGCTCATATTAATTGCAAGGACAATCGAAAGTCTTGAATCCATCCTTGACTTAGACCCTTAATCCAACATCTTGCTCTCCTTCAAATACATTTGTAGCCGTTTCCCATGAATCAAGCTAAGAAGCTTAAAGACACCCTTAATTTGCCGCAAACCGAGTTCCCCATGCGAGCAAATGCTGTGGAGAATGAACCACAAAGATTAAAGCATTGGGAAGACAGTAAACTATACGAAAAGACGCTGGATAAAAATTCAGGAGCTGAATCCTTCGTTCTGCATGATGGACCCCCTTTCACAAATGGAGATGTGCATGTTGGGACTGCTTTGAATAAGATTCTCAAAGATACGATTTTACGTTTCAAAAATGCTCAGGGGTTTTACACACCCTACATTCCCGGGTGGGATTGTCATGGGTTACCCATTGAATTTAAAGTTACCAAAAAGCTAAGGGAAAAAAAACAAGAGTTTGATAATGTAAGTCTCCGCGAATCTTGTGCTGAATTTTCAAAAAACTTTATTGAAACCCAGCGCTCTCAATTTAAACGCCTAGGCGTGTTGGCTGATTGGGAAAAAGAATACCGTACGATGAATCCTGAATATGAAGCTGAAATACTCAGGACATTCGCTGATTTTGTAGAAAAAGGGCTTATATACAGGAGCAAAAAGCCTATTTATTGGTCGATACCTTGCTCTACTGCATTAGCTGAAGCAGAGATTGAATATAAGGACCATGTAAGCCCCTCCATTTTTGTACCTTTTCAGATGGTTGATGACCAGAATACTTCCATTGTTATCTGGACAACCACACCCTGGACTTTACCGGCTAACCTCGCCGTGGCTGTTCATCCGAGGGAGGCATACGCAAAAATTAAAACCGCAGGCAAGTTCTATTGGGTGGGAGAATCCTTGGTGGATAGTTTTACGAAGATTTGTAAGTTTGAAGAATTTGAAGTGGTTACCACATGTGCTGGCAGTGAGCTTGCTGGTCAAAATTGCCAACATCCCTTTATCGGTCGCTTAAGCCCCATTCTCGAGGCTGAGTATGTTACGATGGATTCCGGTACAGGTTGTGTGCATATTGCGCCCGGACATGGTTTGGATGATTATCTTACAGGCTTGCAGCATGGTTTGGATGTTTATTGTCCACTTGATGATAATGGTTGCTACATTCAGGATGATTCCATGCCAGATGAGTTGGTCGGTGTTTCCGTTTTGGAAAAGTCAACTGGATGCGTAGCCAACAAAAAAGTTTTAGAAATTCTGAGCAGGGAGGATCGTCTGCTTGCCCAGGAAAATCATCATCATCAATACCCCCACTGTTGGAGAAGTAAGACACCAGTAGTTTTTCGGGCCATGGATCAATGGTTTGTTTCCTTGGATAAAGATGAACTGAGGAAAAACTGCATAGATAAACTTCAGGATGTTGATTTTACTCCCGATTGGGGTGCAAATAGGATTAAGGGTTTCCTCGAGTCCAGACCCGACTGGTGTATATCAAGACAGCGTTCTTGGGGAGTACCTATTCCAGTCTTTTTCGATGAGAATGGAAACCCTTTGCTGGATGCAGAGCTTATTCGTTTTCTTGCTTCCAAAGTTGAGCTGCATGGTTCTGATTTATGGTTTTCTTCTGATGAAAAATCCTTACTTGAAGGTTTTAAATTGGATGATGAGTGGAAAAAGAAGAAATTAACCAAAGGCAAAGACACTTTAGATGTTTGGATAGATTCTGGATGCAGCCATCGCTCCGTTCTTCGTAAAGAAGAAACCCTGAACTGGCCCGCGGACTTATATCTGGAGGGTAGTGACCAGCATAGAGGATGGTTTCAGAGCTCGCTTTGGACTAGCATGACTTCATATGGGTCGGCCCCTTACAAAAGAATCTTAACCCATGGATTTGTTGTAGATGGTGATGGGCGAAAAATTTCCAAAAGTGATGGAAAACCGCAGACCGCTGATTCCTATGTTACCAAATACGGAGCAGATGTGCTTCGTTTATGGGTTTGCTCAGAAGATTTTAGAAGAGATATTCCACTTTCAGAGGAAATTTTAGATCAGGTTGTTCGTTCGTATCGTACTTTACGAAATACAATTCGTTTCCAACTTGGAAATTTAAGTGATTTTGACGAGGCAGAGCATGGCTTACCCCTGGATGAATTAGATATGATTGACAGGTGGGCTTTATCCAAGACCGCTGACCTTGTTACTGAATTAACTGATGCAATGGATTCTTATGAACTTCATAGAGTAGTTCAGCTGATAAATCGGTTTTGTTCAGGAGTTCTATCATCAACTTATCATGATATTATCAAGGACCGGTTGTATACATTACACCGTGACGATCCGAAAAGGAGATCAACCCAAACTGCGATTTTTAAGATTTTTGAAACCTTTATCTCCCTTATCGGACCAATCCTTCCTTTTACTGCTGATGAAGCCTGGTCATTTCATAAGACGAAGCAGAAACTAAGTAGTGAGTTCCTCGCTCTGCAAAAATGGCCAGAATCAGCCAGCTCATGGATGGATGGTCTGGCTGTAGAAGACGCAGAAAAATTATTGAATCTTAAAGAATCTAAAATCAACGAGGTTTTAGAATCTTTACGCTCATCAAAAGAAATAGGGCAATCCCTGGAGGCTGAGTTAGTAATAACTTGTTCTAAAGATGACGATTTGTTTGCGATCTTGGATCGACGCCAGGATGAACTAGCTGAATTATTTATAGTTTCATCAGTCATTGTGAACTCAAGTGATGCAAACTCCGAATTGTCGATATCTGCTCATCACGCACCCGGTGTTCGTTGTCCAAGAAGTTGGAGATGGGTGCCTGAGTTGGTGGAAGTTGAAAATTGGGGGCCCGTTTCCCCCCGATGTGCAAATGTGCTAACAAAGATTAATCATTGAATTTGAAAAATCATGACTACTAAAAGAAAAACCAATTCTAAAGCCCAATCTAAATCTAAAGATTCGGTGGATAAAAAAGCAAAAACACCTGCTGTTCGTAAGAAAAAAACCGAATCCGCCAAGAAATCTTCTGCTAAAAGTCAAACCGCTAAAACAAAAGCTACTAAAAAGGTAGCCAAACCGAAAGTTCAAAAAGAAGTAGAGGTAGACAGTAAAGTAAGAGAAATAATCTCAAAGAGTGCACAAAAAATAACTGGTGAAGATAAGGAAAATAAAGAAAGTAAAGCTTTCACTTTAGATGATGTCCGAAGTATCCTTTCTTCGAAAAACAAAGATTCCAAGAAAGAAGCCAAGGAAACTACCAAGTCAGAAAAAGTTAAGAAAACTACTCGTAAAAGCACTTCTTCTAAGGTTAAGAAACTCACAACCGCCTCGATTGATGATATTCTTGGGTTCGGTACAGGCCTTTCTGCTGTGCCCTCTAAGCCTATCCGTGATCCACAAAAAGTTCCAAAAGAGTGGCAGGCTTACTACGATGACTTAATGGAACTACGTGCATCCCTTAAAGGAGCACTTGGTGAAAGATCAAGCGAGACGATTGGAGCATCTGCAAGAGAATCTTCTGGGGAGTTGTCTATCAATTCAAGCGACGCCGGAACTGAGACTTTTGATCGTGATGTAGCTTTGTCGATGGTTGCCAACGAACAAGAGGCATTGAACGAAATTGAAGACGCGATTGATCGAATATTTGACGGATCCTTCGGTGTATGTCAGGAAACGAAAAAACCGATAAAGAAAAATCGGCTGAAAGCAGTTCCTTTCACACGCTTTTCAGTTGAAGGTCAGGATCTTTTTGAAAAAAGAAAAATTAAAGAGGGTGGAAGTACTACGGGTGCATTTGCCACAATTGCAGATTCAACTTTAGGAGTGGAAGAATAGCCTGTAACTGAGTTTACTGTCCGTGGTTAGGTATAAAAACTTCTGGCTTGTTTGGAGCCTAATTTTCTTTTTGGACTTATTCTCGAAGTCTTGGGTTGTAGAGAATGCTCAAAAATTGAGGTACGACCCTATCGTTTTGATTGACGGCATATCAGGGCGGGAAGCTTTCTTTGAAATTACTTATGTTACGAACCCTGGTGCTGCTTGGAGCATGCTGTCAGATTATCCGGAATTTTTAACTGCTTTAGCAGGTATTGCTCTGCTTGCTATCTTTATTTTTAGAAAGCACCTTGAATTATGTGAGATGCCTCAACAACTAATTTTTGGATCAATTTGTGGAGGAATTGCAGGTAATCTTACTGATAGGATATTTCGGGAACCTGCTGCCGTTGTTGATTTCATTGATATTTATTTGCCCATTGTTTCCTACGATTATCCTGTTTTTAATGTCGCAGACTCGGGGATTTTCTTAGGGGCAACGACCTATTTTATTTGGTCGATTTTAGAAGCTAAGAATGAAAAGATTAAGGATGAGCTTAAAACTTCTTCGTAAAGGGTAAATTCTCAACTTGTTCTTGCTTATTCAACATTGAGTGCTTGTTCCCTGAGCTTTTCTAACTCGTTTCGGGCATCTAAAGCAATCTGAGTGCATTGTATTTTAGTTGATTTTGAACATATTGTATTGAGCTCTCTTCCAATCTCTTGCAGAAGAAATTCTATTTTTCTCCCAATGCTCTCAGCTTGTTCGAATGTAGTATGCAACTGTAAGATATGACTATTGAGACGAGTGATTTCTTCCGATATATCCGACTTTTCTGCAAAAATTGTGATTTCCTTCAATACTCTTTCGTCGTCCAAATCAATTTGCAGTCCTGCGTTACTTAATCGTTGGAATAATTTTTCTTTCCACTCCTGTGCTATATTTAAGCTTTCAGATTCAATTTTACTTACTAATCTGGCAATCAGTGAGACCCTTTCACTCATATCTTTTCTGAGTGCATTACCTTCCTGATTCTTCATTTCAAGTAATTTTTCTAACGCATCAGAAAGAAGCCCATCGAGAATTTCATCTACTTCGGTGATAGGAATTGCATGAGAGTCATTAGAATTCCTTAACTTGAGAAGTTCCAATATTGTTTCCCCTTTTATTTCGATTGAGGTCCCATATTCTTGCAGCAATTTTTTAAATTCAGAAAAATCGGAACTAAGCTGATCTTTATTGAAAAGAGAAGAGGTTTTACCTGACTGTTGTTCAATTGAGACTGAGATTCTTATTCTTCCCCTGTAAATTTTAGACTTAACTTTTTGAGAAGCATGAATTTCGAAAGCTTGCCATTCTTTTGGGCTAGATAAGAGAACTTCCAGATTTCTTTTGTTAACAGAAGCCACCTCCAATGTTATGATATCGTTCAGAAATTGTATTTGGGCTCGACCGAACCCAGTCATACTTCTCATCCGAAAGTCATTTCAGGCAGACCTTTAACGCCCATAATTCTTGCCGCTTCCATTGCGTCTTTGTCACCTCGACCGCTTAAGTTTACGCATATTGTTTGATCAGGAGACAGTTCCTTTGCTCTTATTAATGCATGAGCAAGCCCATGAGATGTCTCAAGTGCTGGTAAAATACCTTCTTCACAAGACAGCGTCTTGAATGCTTCCATTGCATCCTCATCACTGGAATGAGCAAAATCAATTCGGCCACGGTCGCGATAGTATGCATGCTCAGGACCAATTGCTGCATAGTCTAATCCTGCAGAGACCGAGTGTGTTTGATTAATTTGTCCATCCTGGTTTTGTAAAATCCAAGTTCTGCATCCTTGAAGTATGCCTAGCTTTCCCCCCTCAAATCTTGCTGCATGTTCTCCTTCCGACAAGGACCTTCCTCCTGCCTCCACACCAATTAATCTTACACTACTGTCGTCTAAGAATTCATGAAAGAAACCAATCGCATTACTCCCCCCTCCAACACAAGCGATCATTTCGTCGGGTAATCTTCCTGTTTTTTCAATAAATTGTTTCTTGGTTTCCTTACCGATAATTTTGTGGAAGTCACGAACCATACCAGGGTAGGGGTGAGAGCCTAAAGCTGAGCCTAGTATGTAATGAGTACTACGCACATTAGTCACCCAGTCTCGCATAGCTTCATTAATAGCCTCCTTGAGGGTCTTACTTCCTGCTTCCACACCATGTACTTCAGCCCCGCTTAATCGCATCTTAAAGACATTAAGTGCCTGTCTGCGCATGTCTTCAGCACCCATGTAAATTTTGCACTCAAACCCAAAGCGAGCACAGACTGATGCCGTTGCAATTCCGTGCTGACCTGCACCCGTTTCAGCAATAATGCGTTTCTTTCCCATCCTTTTGGCTAGTAAGGCTTGTCCTAATGCATTGTTAATTTTGTGAGCACCGGTATGGAGGAGGTCTTCTCTTTTTAGATAAATCTTAGCCCCGCCAATTTTTTCTGTTAATCTTCTTGCGTAGTAAAGTTCAGTAGGTCTGCCTGCAAATTCTTTGAGCAATTCATTGAGTTCACTTTTGAAGGAAGGATCGTTTTTTGCTTCGATATATGCCTCTTCCAACTCTTTTAATGGATAGAATAAGGTCTCGGGTACATATGATCCACCGTAGGGACCGAATCTACCATGATGATCGGGCAGTGAATCTTTATCGACCGAAGTTTCGAGAGGCGATTGAGTAGTAGAGATCATTTCATCTATATTTATCAAAAGATGTGCTTGCGACAACTAAAGAAAATAAAGGAATATAGGCATCTTTGTAAAATGACTGAAGAATTACCAATAATCATTGTACCTGCAAGGTTGGCATCGGTACGATTTCCCAGAAAGTTGCTTCAGGAAGTTAATGGCATTCCGTTAATTATACACACCGCAAGAAGACTCCTAGATGTGGCACCAGAATTTGATATTCTTTTTGCTGTGGATGGGGAAGAATTAGAATCTGTTTTGTCAGGAAATGGTTTTGAAACCATTATGACTAACCCTGATCTTCCTTCGGGAACGGACCGTATTTTTGCAGCTAATCAAAAGGCTCAGCGATCAAAAGTTATTAATGTTCAAGCGGATGAACCTCTTGTTCAACGCGATCACATCCTTTCTTTGGTTGAGGCGATAAATAGACCCGGTGCATCCATGGCAACCCTCGCAGTTCCGTTCGATAATCAAGAGGATTTTGATGATAGAAATCAAGTCAAAGTAGTTCTCGATCGATCTGGGTTTGCTTTATATTTTTCTCGTGTACCTATCCCTCAGTTTCGTGAAAGTTCTTCCTTTCAAGATTTTCTTGAAGCTGATTACCGCCCGCTTAAACATCTTGGACTTTATGGGTATACCCGAGACTTTTTGCTCAAGTTTTCTCAAACGCCACAAGGAAAATTAGAATATATTGAGAAATTAGAACAATTACGAGCTTTGGAAATGGGAGAAAACATAGCAGTATCCGTCGTAAAATCCGGAACAATTGGAATTGATGTTCCTGAAGACCTAGAAAAGCTTCACCTTTAGCAACATACTGGTTGGCAAATGATAAGTAGGCACATCATATGGGAATTATCCAAGGCGACCTTGGTCAGTGTAACTGGATTAACCATTCTGTTGCTGTATGGAAATCTTACGCGATATGAGGATGTTTTTATCAAAGCAGTTGAACAAGATTCAACGCAAGTGTTGCACCTTTGCGTTCTACTCGTTCCTTACGCCCTTTCGATGGCGATACCCTTTGGTTTTACAGTTTCCCTTGCTTTGGTTTTGGGAAACTGGGCATCCAATCGCGAGATTTTAGCTTTAAGTGCTCTAGGCGCTAGTCCTAGGTCACTCCTTTGGCCCTTCTGTCTGTTTTCCATATTTCTTTCCTGCCTGACAATTTTTGCAACTCTACAATGGGGTCCCTTGAATCGGGGGGAGTTTGATAAATTACGGGAAAAAATCCTTTGGGAAAACTTTTCTGTTTTATTGATCGAGAATGGTGAAATATCTTTCGATATCGATTCCCGTAAGGATTCAAAAACAAGCCAAAGTTTTGCTGCTTTGACCAGTGAAGGGGGAGGGGAGCAGGTTTCGCGAGTTTCTTTGTCGGTCGGCGAGTTTACTGATAATACTTGGAGAAATTTAAGAATCACTCTCTTTGATCATGAAAATCGAATACAGATGGTTTTAAACTCAGGAAAAACCATAGTTACAAAATCTGTGGAAGAAGGTCTGTTAATTCTTGATTTATATGATGTCGACTTGGAACCCGTAAATCGCGGACGCAACTTTTTTAGAGGTGGTTCCGACTTATTTTTAAATATAGCTCATTGGAGGGAACCATTAGTGATTGAAATCGGAGATGGAGAGAAAAAGAATTTGAAAAGAATGTCTTTCAGTGAACTTACTGAAGTTGTCAAAAATTCAGACAACGAGTCGGAAAAGATTAAAGCAAACTCCATTTTACATAAAAACGCAGCACTCGGACTCTCACCATTCTTTGTTTGTTTATTACTCCTACCAGTTACTTCCAGATCGGTACGAAGAGGAGCAGTTTATAATTTATTTTTAGGAATTATAATCTGTGTTTTATTCTACATGATTGGAACACTTGCATCCAATTTTTTTGAAAAATCTTCATGGCAGTACATGACTTGGTGGTTTCCAAACATTATTTTCCT
>JBMYOA010000043.1:0-12405 GCA_049598825.1 Opitutales bacterium
ATGAAGAGTTTTTCAAATCAGTAAAAGTCGAAAATTTAGAAGAGTTAAAGGACCGGGTACTGACTGATCTGGAGTCACGCAAGCAACGAGAAAACCAAAACTCTAAGAGAAGTCAAGTGACCCAAAAGATTCTCGAACTCCCTGATTTCCCCCTACCCCAACAAGCGGTTGAGGATGAGTCTAACTCTATTTTTCAGCAGAGAGCCCAGCGTGCAATCCAACAAGGAACCAAACAAGAAGAGATCGAGGCTCAAAAGGACGAGCTCTGGAAAGAAGCGAAGACACAAGGTGAGGCTCGGGTTAAACTGACCTTGATACTTGGTAAAATAGCTGAAAAAGAAAAAGTTGAAGTAAGTAACGAAGATCTAGCAAGGGCTGCCTCGCAAGAAGCCATGATGATGAGAAAAGATCCCACTGCTTACATTAAGGAACTATCCAAAGACCGCCGACAACTGCATAGACTTCGCCAAGACATTCTTCACGATAAAACACTCGATCTTGTTGCAAACAAAACCAAAGAAAATGTTTGTGATATAGAAGGTGACCATACCCACTAAAACCACTAAATTAAATTTTAAATTACCATGGGAGCATACCTACCATTACCATATGTTTACGAAAGAGAAGGCAGACAGGAAAGAGCTTGGGATATTTACAGTAGACTATTGCGAGATCGCATTGTCTTCATTGGCACACCGATCGATGACTATGTTGCGAATTCGATAATAGCACAGTTGCTGTTTCTTCAAATGGAAGATCCGAAAAAGGATATCCATGTTTACATTAACTCCCCGGGAGGCAGTGTTTCTGATGGCATGGCGATCTATGACACCCTTAATTTCATGCAATGCGATGTGGTGACTTACTGCATCGGTATGGCTGCAAGCATGAGTACAGTTCTCCTCGCAGCGGGAACTCCCGGTAAAAGATATGCACTTCCCAATAGTCGGGTAATGATTCATCAACCTAGTGGTGGTGCAGGTGGACAGACATCGGATATTTCGATCGCGGCAAAAGAAATCTTAAGATGGCGACAAACCATCAACAATATCCTCTCTCAACATAGCGGACAGACAATTGAACAACTGGAAAAAGATTCTGACCGTGATTACTACATGTCAGCAGAAGAAGCCAAGAATTACGGTCTTGTCGATGAGGTAATCTCTCAAAAACCGTCTGAATAACAAATTTCACCATGGCCAAGCCTACAAAAATCAACTTTTGCTCATTCTGTGGCAAGCCGCAGGGAGAAGTCAAAAAGATGATTGCCGGCCCGGCCAGTGTTTTCATCTGTGATTCTTGCGTACGTGTATGTAAGACGATTATAGACAGGGAGCTTGGAGAAAAAGAGTCTACACCTAAGGAAAGCGGCGAAAAGCCCATCTTCAACTTATTAAAACCGGCTGCAATTAAGTCTCATTTAGACGAACATGTGATCGGCCAGGATCATGCCAAAAAGGTACTCTCCGTAGCTGTTCATAATCATTATAAAAGATTAGCCAGTGAAATGGGGATAAATACTGGAACATCTTCCACGAATCCGTTTGCTTCGGAGGATCTTGAAGGAGTCGAGATCGAAAAGAGTAATGTTTTACTTATCGGGCCTACTGGTAGTGGTAAAACTTATTTGGCGAGAACATTGGCTAATCTCCTCGATGTGCCTTTTGCCATAGCCGATGCAACGACTCTAACGGAGGCTGGATATGTTGGCGATGATGTTGAAAATATTGTATTGCGTCTCTTACAATCAGCCGATCAAGATGTTGAACGGGCCCAATGCGGAATTATCTATGTAGATGAGATCGATAAAATTGGTCGCAAAACTGATAATGTTTCCATCACGCGTGATGTCTCAGGTGAAGGCGTCCAGCAAGCACTCCTCAAAATTCTCGAAGGTACGGTTTGCAATGTTCCGCCCCAGGGTGGACGCAAGCACCCCAACCAAGATTACATTCAATTGGACACCTCTAATGTTCTCTTTATTTGTGGTGGTGCATTTGTAGACTTAGACCAAATTGTCGAGCAGCGGGTTGGTAATCGGATGGTGGGTTACAATTCTGAAACTCCAAAAAATAAAGAAGAACTACTTGGTGATGTTCGCCCTGAAGATTTAGTTAAATACGGACTTATCCCCGAATTCATAGGGCGTTTGCCGGTGGTTTCAGTATTGGAAGAGTTGACTCAAAATGAATTGGTTCGCGTATTAAAGGAGACCAAGAATTCCCTTCTTAAGCAATACAGGAAACTTTTCTTGATGGAAGATGCTGAATTGCATTTCACCAGAGAAGCCATTCTAAGCATCTGCGAACAAGCTATTTCTATGAAAACTGGTGCTCGTGCACTTCGTTCTATTATGGAAAATATCATGCTTGATGTGATGTACGACCTTCCCGCTCTTGAGGAACCAGTACGTGTCACAATAAGCGCTGCTGTAGTTAAAGGTAAGGGTAAGGCCAAGATATCACCTTTACCTGAAACTAAAAGAAACGCCGCGTAACTACCTTGATTCAAGGGAGAACTAAACGGCTTTTCCTTACATTATTTCCAGGGTACTTATCCGCCTGTCCGAAAACATTCAATTCAGAGGAGATACTCAACTCTTTACTGGGAGTACCTGAGTCAAAATAGAGGGTTTCGCTTCTTATTTCACCTGAACTTAAGTTCCCTATTCTAAAATCTTTTTCAAGTCCTTTATACTTAACTTTTAGATTCATGCTTTGAATCCAAGTCGTACCTTGATTTTGAACCGTCACCTGAAAAGGAGTAGTGCCCGATGACGAAAGATTACTCGGATCAAAATAATAACCGACAACAGCTGCGTCGACAATGCCCGGTGTGTTTCTCTGGTCTAGTCTGCGCATATTAATTACACCCCTACCCGCCCAAATATCCTTACCCGGTTTTTCAGTTTCGTCTACATTTGCATAAAGTGCGTCGATGGCATCCTTTTTATTCTGCAAGGGTGATCGTGATAATTCATGAGCCAAAGCTCCTGTAACAAACGCTGCCGAAATTGAAGTACCACTGAATTCGACAAAGCCACTATTCTCCCAAGCGGTAAAAACACCAACACCGGGAGCAGCCAAATCAACCTCCGGACCAAAGTTCGCAAAAGTCGACACCCTTGAATTGGCATCAACAGAAGAAACTGCAATTACATCCTGATGCCTGGCTGGATAAGCAACTTCATTTAAACCATCATTCCCAACAGCGGAAACGAGCAATACATCCCTGGACTTTGCGTATTGAATGGCATTATCAATAGCAATGGAAGAGGATCCTCCTCCGAGACTGAGATTTATGATATCCGCCCCCTGATCTACGGCCAACATAATCCCCTTAGCAATCGTAAAGGAATCCCCCCCACCATCTTCCCCCAACACTTTAACAGATAGGATTTCACTCGCTGGTGCCAAACCAAGAAACCCTTCGGTTTGCCCTGCAATGATTGAGGCGATTCCTGTTCCATGCCCCATTCCGGATTTACTATCTTCGCCAACCAGAGAAACTTCACTGAAATTCAAACCTGATAAAGATTCGTGATTGCCATCAATGCCCGTATCAAGAACGGCTACTTTAATCCCAGTCCCTGAATTCCATCGATCCTCTTTAGTCCCAAGCCAGTCCATTGAAGTACCAGCAAAGGACTTCTCCATCTCAAGAATACGTTGTTCAGGGACAGTGGGTATCTTCAGTCTTATATTTTTCTGAAGTTCAAAATCATCTGCATTATCTCTTAAGAACCGAGCAAAATCATCTGGGTCATGAACCCTTATCCTCATGGTACCTAGACGATCTAAGCGATCCGTAATTTCAAATCCGTTCATTGATAAATTCTCTGCATCCAACCAATAATCAGGATCTCGAGCTGTCATTAGAATGTCGCTCAGCCCTTTAAGCGATTTATCGTCCCAAATGGTAAAATCGCTGTTTATTTCCTTATTCAAATCAGAATGATCTTTAGCTGGAGGTTTCCCAGGTGATATTAATGCAAGCTCGACAGCCTGGCCCTCTGTACTTTTGTAACGATTTGAATTGGTCTCTTCATGTGGAGAAAATAGATTAAATGCAAACATAGCTCCTACACACATCGCCAAACATACAATCCAGATTGAAAGCCTCATTTCTATTATTTACATTGAATTTATTGATTCTAGCAAATCGAATTCATAATCTATAAGGAAATGAAACCTGTTCTAGTCGTTGGTCATGGTCTAGCAGGTGCTATTTTAGCCCAAAGTCTATTGATGAGAGGTATAAGGGTTCATTGTGTAGATGCGGGGATCAAGCATTCCGCCAGTTCTGTAGCCGCAGGTCTTATTAATCCATTTATTGGCCCCAAGCTCAATATTCCTGAACAATTCAACGAATGCATGAAAGCAAATTTGGCATTTTTTCAAAATTGGGAAATCGAAGCTGGAGAGAAACTCTTTCATTCAGAACATCTTCTGCGTGTTTTCACCACCGAAAAACAAGTTTCAAGATGGAGGGAGCTATCAGAATCTTCAGATTATGCCCTGTCTTTTCTTGATGAGGGGGAATTGGATAAAAGCGGCATATCTGGCAAATGGGGAGCAGGCAAAACCCAAGCATATCGGCTACATATCCAGCGTTTTCTTGCCTTATCAAAAGAAAGACTAATCTCAATGAATTGCTGGCAGAGTGGAAATGATATCGATATTAAAGATAAATCGGTAAGTGCAATCATCTTTGCAGAAGGTTTCAATGTAATTGAAAACCCCTTTTTTAATTGGCTGCCATTTGCACCCGCACAAGGTGAAATACTGGAACTGTGCGGACCAGTATTACCTTCCGTAAGCAATGGAACATGGTTAATCCCAAGTGGTGATGACAACTACCTGACTGGTTCGACATGGAAACACTCCGATCTAAAATCTGGGCCAACACTCGAAGGGAAAAAAGAAATTTACCGAAATTTAAATTTTGTTCCTATTGAAATGTTCAAAGAAATTAATCACTTCAGTGGTATAAGATCAGGTACAAAAGATCGGAATCCGATCCTAGGTAAGCATCCTGTGCATAAAAACCTTTTCATCTTCAATGGATTCGGCTCTCGTGGTTCAACCACTATAATGTTAAATGCAAGCCGGTTGATTAATCTTTTGGAACTGGAAATAGAATTGCCGGAGAAAGTAAGCTTAAAAAGATTTATGGAATATTATAAAGGTATCTAAAATGAGATTAGTCGACCACGCTAAAAAATTCATTTCAGATTCAATTTCAAAAGGTTCTATTTGCATTGATCTAACCTGCGGAAATGGCCTGGACACCCTCTTTCTATGTGAAATTACTGGAGAGTCAGGAGAAGTCTACTCATTCGATCTTCAACAAGAAGCTGTAGATATAACAAAGGCTCTCATTAGTAGGACTCAACGCATTGCTTCCTGCGAAATTACCCAAGCCTGTCATAGTCAGTTTAGTTCTCACATTCCTTTTTCCTGTAAAGAGAATGTCTCCGCAGTCATGATGAACCTCGGATATCTTCCAGGCGGGGATCACCAAACCACCACTACCCCCGAAATCACAGAAAAAGCCTTGGGATCTGCATATGAATGGTTAAGGATAGATGGCGTAATCTCTGTTATTGCGTACCGAGGGCATCCGGGCGGTAAACTGGAAGACTCTGCTGTGCAAAAACTTATTAATAAAAATCAGTGGAATTGCCGGATTGAATTCGGCAACAAAAAAGAAACCTCTCCTATCCTTTACATGATCAGGAAGATGTAAATGGGTTAACGAGATCCACATCCTCATCGTAATTCACCCCGTCCAGTCCAAATCCAAAAAGTTTCAAAAATTCACTTTGATATTCTTTGAAATTTGTTAACTCATTAAGATTTTCAGTATTTATTGAGCTCCACGCATTTATAACCTCTTCCTGAACTTTTGGATCCATCTCCCAATCATCCAGCCGGATTCGGTTTTTCTCATCTACAGGGATCTCATCTTTTTCTGAATAAAGACGATCATTAAACATGCGGACAATCTGCTCGATACAGCCTTCATGAGTGCCCATTTTACGCATAATCTTAAATAACAGGGACACATATAAGGGAACAACAGGAATAGCGGAACTTGCCTGGGTGACGACAGCTTTATTAACCGACACATAAGCATTACCTCCGCACTTGCCCTGCATCAAATCAGTAAGTTCACTTGCGGTGCCTTCCAAATCTTCCTTTGCCCGACCTATCGTGCCGTTCCGGTAAATTGGTTGCGTGACGGCAGGCCCTATATAGGAGTAAGCCAGGTTTACACAACCCTCTGCCAATAAATTTTCTTCGAGCAAAAACTCAGTCCAAAGTTTCCAATCCTCTCCACCCATTACTTTTCGGGTACTTTCGATTTCATCAGGTGAAGCAGGGTCGATTGTAATTTCCTTAACCTCTTCCTTATCAGTATCCAAAGTTTTATTTCGATATACAGCTCCAATGGGTTTTAGGCATGCACGATAGTTCTCGCCACTTTCTGGATCTGTTCGCCGAGGTGATGCCAAGCTGTAAATGACTAAATCAAATGCCCCGCCCATTTCTTTTGCCCGCTCGAGTACCTCTAGCTTACATGTCTGAGAAAAGGCATCTCCATTAATATCCAGATGAACTGAGTCCAAACCTTCGGCGAGTTTATTAAATGCCAATGAATTGTAATAGCCTGCACTGGCTGGTTTATCCGGCTTGGGCGGACGCTCGAAATAGACGCCAAGGGTATCTGCCCCAGAGGAGAAAGCAGCCGTTATTCTGCTAGACAAGCCATAACCTGTAGAGGCCCCAATTACGAGAACACGCTTGGGTGACTTTCCTTCCCTGAGAGGGTTTGCCTTGGCAATCTCAACCTGTTCCCTCACGGCAGCCATACACCCTTGGGGGTGCGAGGTTATACATACAAATCCTTTTATTCTTGGTTTTACTATCATCTTGTCTTTTAAAAATTTTGGATATCTTGACCATAGCACTGACTTCGTCCAAGCTAAATCATTACTTATTCATTAACTCATTACTAATTTGTGAATTACAAGGAAAGAAAACTAATTTCCAGTTTTACAGGCATGCCTCTCACTGAAGATCCGAAAAAACAGAAAGAACCTGCTAGATTCACGGATGTTATAGATCGTGTGTGGGAATCTTGGAAGATTGGAACGGAAGTCTCTCCTGAACAAAAGATTTCAGAAAATTGGAGTAAATTAGTTGGAGCTAAGCTTGCAAATAAGTGTGCTCCTGAAAAATTAGACTTAGATAGAGGACTGCTTCTAATTCGATCTTCCAGTGCTACGGTTAAGCAGGAATTAACTTTCAAAAAAAAGCTACTTATCAAAAAAATATCTGATCTAGGTGCCGAACTGAAAATTACCAATATTAGAATTCATTAAATTCAGTTAGCTAGGCTGCATGTAGATATTCCACTGGTTTATATCTTCTTGCCACAAATCTAAACAGGAACGCGGTAATCAGAATCAACCCGGTCCAAAACCAAAATTCCTGAACTTCAGTCATTTTTGATGATCCATCGTGCTCGAGTAATAGAAATTTCACCTGCGAGGTGAGAAAGTTGCCAAGTGAAACTGTGAGAAGAAAAAAGGCCATAACCAGCGATTTCATGTTCCTGGGTGCCTGCGTATAGGCGAACTCCAGGCATGTAATGGATATCATAACCTCCGAAGCAGTCAGAAAAAAACAACCCAGAATCTGCCAACCAACCGAGGGAAAAGCACCTGCATCAATAAAATGCTGGAGGACTGCAACAATTCCAAAAGCAAAACCCATAACCCAAAAGCCTATCGACATCTTTCGCAATGGAGAAAGTTCTATGAAATTTGAAAGGAAAGGATAAATGTAGAAGGAGAAAACAGGAATCAGAATCAGTATGAAGAGCGGATTCCATACTGCGGCTACTTGAGATGCCAGCATTTCGTTTCCCCCAAAAAAAGGAACCCAGTCGGGAAAAGTACGATCTAAACTCCTCGCCTGGATTTGCCACGATGTCCCGATCTGATCAAAGAGAGCCCAAAACATGATAACAAAAGAGAAGATCAACGACAGTCGGAAAATCGGCATGAGGCTTTTTCTTGAAAACGTCTCTTTAAAGTAAATGATCCCGCGAGGCGGAATGTGTGCAAAATCACTCCTTCCAAGCCAAAAAAATAAAGTCGCTACACCCATCAAGATTCCAGGCAGACCGAAGGCATAATGCGGGCCAAAAATAATCTCACCAGGATCCTTGCTGCCAACAAAGAATTTAACATAAGGATAGATACTACCACCGATTGTATTTACCGAGTTTTTGGCCTCCAATAAAAAAGGTGTCAATAAACCAGAGAGA
This sequence comes from Opitutales bacterium, assembly GCA_049598825.1. Taxonomy (GTDB): domain Bacteria; phylum Verrucomicrobiota; class Verrucomicrobiia; order Opitutales; family Seribacteraceae; genus Seribacter. The sequence continues at coordinate 8,338 of JBMYOA010000043.1, forward strand.
AATGCCCCAAGATTAATTGAAAAATAGAACCAGCCAAAAACTTTTGAGAGAAGACTTTTATTACTTTCAGAAAATTGATCTCCCACATGAGAGGAGACGCAGGGTTTTATCCCACCTGAACCAATTGCAATGAGAGCAAGACCTGCAAAAAGCCACAATCTTGTGTCTCCAGAATAGCCCATGAAAGCAAGGCAACCATGCCCCAAGCAATAAACGAGTGATAGTATAATGATTGTTAGGTACTTGCCCAGGAATGCATCGGCCAAAATCCCGCCAAGAACCGGAAAGAAATAAGCAGACGCGACAAACAAATGATTCCACGCTTCCGCTTCTTTGATGGAAAAAACATCGAGACTGCCATCAGGTTGCATCAGGTATGTGGTCATGAAGACAAGCAGAATGCTCTTCATCCCGTAAAAGGAGAATCGCTCAGCAGCTTCATTTCCAATTATGTATGGGATGCCGGGAGGGAATCCTTCGGTTTGCAAAGGTTTATTCCTGTATCTGCTCATCAAACTAGTTTCTTTCCAGTTTCTGTTGTGTTTTCCTGCGAGCTAACTCCGAGTCCAAATCATTTAGAATACTTGGATCGATGGGGCTGAAATCAGTTTGCTCGTTCTTGCCTGATGATTTACAACTTTTTGATTTTTTTTTAAATCCCCATACAAGAAAGGCTAAATTACAAATTATGAGTGAAATGGAAAGAAAACCCGTAATCCCATGCGAAATATCCCAAAAAATTGAAAAAGAAATAGCCAATGCAAACAAAAGATTTAATCCAGGCAAATAAAGATGATTATTCTTTAGTAAAGAGCCCATAATTACTTTCTGAAAAAATTTATGAGTAATGAACTTGCCAGAATGCTCTTTTTAAAAAAGAAGTATTCAATGGATATCAATAGATTCATAATACTTTTTAGCGTACTATTATTTTGCTCTTGTGAGCAACTGAAAGATGTAAGTTTGCCGAACAATGATAATAACGAATCTAAAGAAGATGTGGTTGCAGAGAAAAAGGTTGATAATAAGGAGACCACTCTTTCAGTTGAAAAACAAAATGAGCAGCTAGATCCTCCAGCACCTCTTCTACCCCCACTGCCGCCTACTGATCCCAAGACACCGAAAATAGTCGAAGCTGAAATCCCTACAAAACCTGAATTACCTGAATTTAGTGAGGCATTGTTGAAAGCAGTTTCAAACTGGAATAAAATTCCTCCAACTGTTTTTCCTTTATCCTCGGTTACCATTAAGAAAGAGGTAAGCTTCATTGCTAAAAGTTCCAGTAACGAGATAATTGCAAGTGCGAAAAAGTCACCCGGAGAAGAAGTGGTTGCAGTAGGATTATATCAAGGTGACCTTGTCGTCGCACCCTCACTTACTGGAAGGATGAGAGGACGCATAGCTATTGATGATACAGATTTCAAGCAAGGGGTAGCCTACCTATTTGAATTAAGAAACAAGCAGAGAGCTGAGTATGAAAAGAGGCAAGCCGAATTAGCTCAAAGTCAAAAATCAGGAGATGCTCAAGCTGAAACCAAGAAAAACAAGGAAGACGATTCGCTTTTTGATGATCTACCCATACCTGGCGATTTTGGTCATGGGAAATTCTGTATTTGCAAAGAATGTCGCGAAAAGAGATTAGCCGCGACTGGTTCAATGAAATAAATTTCAGTAATTATGAAAACAGGAATAAAAAAGAAAAATATTCGGGATGTTGAAATTGGTGATCACGTAAAACAGACAGTTTCCACTGGTGGAAAAAAGAAGTGCGGAGAGGTTCTCATGATTCTTCAGGACAACCCTGGTGATCCTACTCTTGAATGCGTGGAAGTTAATCCCGATGATCTCACCCCTCTAGAAAAAGGATCTGAGGGGATAAGGACTTTTAAGGCAAAACGGTCAAAACTTAAAATCTACACTCCAAGAAAGAAACTTTTCGCAAAGAAAACATTTGAAAAAGGCGATGTTGTCCAAAATAAGCGGGGCGGAACCATTAGGTACGGCAGAATAGTCTGTTTTGTTCATCCTGATGGACTTTACTCAAAATCTCACGAGGAAGGCTACAACGGTAAAGACTTATTGGAATGCGTGGAGATTGAAAAAAAGCCTGGACTGATGCAGAAAATGGATGCGGATGGTGAACCTAAACGTTTTCAGGCACAAGGTAAGGACTGCAAAATTATGAAAGTTATTACCACAGACTCCAAGGGCGAACCTACCACGATGCATCGCCTTGATATACCAGATGAGGAATAATTAATTGCTTGTAAAATAATTATCTAAATCAAGCTTTCTCAATCTAACAATTTTACTTTTGGAGCACTTGTATGCTTCAAACTTTGCATTTCCACGTAATCCGTCACTTTTTGCAAAAGTAATTCTTATAATTCTATTTTCCCAACGAGTCATGCACCACTTTAAGCGGTATGCATGAGTTAAGTATTCTATGGCTTCGGTTCTGTTAAGAAAATACTCGTCGTTTATTTTACGAACCATTTATACAAAAAAGGCCGCTTTTCGCGGCCTATTTAAAATCATTAAAACATAGTTATGATTGGTCGTAATCACCTTTTTTGATTTTCTGGCATGTTGCAGTTGAAACACCGGTTTCTTCTGCAGCTTGTGCAAGAGTCTTACCTTCAGTTAAAAGTTGTTTCACCCGTACTATCACTTCATGTGTAACCTTGGCTCTTTTACTTTGAATACCAAATCTATCACAAAAGGCAGACTTAGCGACAGGAGGCAAGCCGTTGACATAACACTCTAAATAATCAACTACACCACGAAAAACCTTTCTACCATCTTCCCTGCGATGTTTTTCGTGATCTTTTTTAATCATTTCATAAAGGACTGATTGATCTTCCTTTGTAGATTTTTTGGCTTCAATTTGTTTTTCGATCTTGCGCTTCAAACGTTCAAGATCTTTTAGGCTTTGATTTTCGTTTATGTCCATAATGTAAAAATAATATTTATCACTTTATTACTAATAATATATATAAAGTAAAGAAATTTTATTTAAGTATTTCTGTCCAAACTTCTATATTGAATAGCTTCTAATAAATGTTTTTTTTCAATATTTAAAGAAGCATCAAGATCTGCAATTGTACGAGCTACTTTAAGAATTTTATTATATGCACGAGCAGACAAAGATAACTTATTTATAGCTTTTTTTATAAGTTCTTTTTCGTCGCGACCGATTGCACAAACCTGATCCATCAAATTTTGAGGAATACTTGCATTGGTAAAACCTTGAAGCCCATATTCAAAATACCTCTGCTTTTGAATATCCCTGCAAGCCTCTACTCTCTCTCGTATCTCAGTAGACCCTTCTCCAGTTTTCGATTCTTGTAACTCTTCAATCTTAACGGCTGGCGTTTCTATATGAATATCAATTCTATCCATCAATGGACCACTAATTTTTGATCTGTATTTTTGAATTTGTGGCATGGAGCAACGACAGGTGTTCTGTTGGTCGCCAAGATAACCGCAAGGACAAGGGTTCATCGCAGCAACAAGCATAAACCTACAAGGAAGAGTTACTTTACCCGCACTTCTTGAAATTGTCACTTCACCATCCTCCAGGGGTTGCCTTAATACCTCGAGAGCAGATCGTTTAAATTCCGGCAACTCATCGAGAAAAAGTATTCCGTTATGAGCTAGTGATATTTCCCCGGGACCAGGTATTGCACCCCCACCTAAAAGTCCGACATCACTAATGGTATGATGCGGGGATCTGACAGGGCGTAGCATTCCCTTTGTTTTCGTAAAAAAATCGCTTCCCTGAACAGAATAGATATTAAGAATTTCCAGAAACTCATCCATCTCAGGCTTTGGGAGAATCGAAGGTATTCTTTTAGCCACCATAGATTTACCCGCCCCAGGAGGTCCAATTATGAGCAGGTTGTGTGAGCCGGCAACAGATACCTCAACGGCACGCCTAAGTCCATGCTGGCCTTTGACATCCGCAAAATCATCAAGCAATATATTTTGTGAGAAATCAGAAAAAGGTGATTGCTCAGGTAATAGAGGACTAATGCAAGACTCGTCCGCAAGAAAGGCAATAGATTG
>JBMYOA010000044.1:0-12360 GCA_049598825.1 Opitutales bacterium
GACCGGTTGCGTAGTCAAAATTTAATTCTACCTGACCTACGTCGAGATAATCGTCTCTATCATCATCAGTATTAGGTAATCCGTCATCACCAAGAATACCATTATTGTCCTGAGAATGATAAAAAACATCTATAAAACCACCAAACTCGACTCCACTACCTGTGGGACCAATTTCGATGGCATTTGCATTAAATACAGCAAGTAAACTTGCTAAGGATAATAATTTATTTTTCATATATATGTTTGTTGTTTTAGTTTAGTGCTTTTAAAAGCGATGTACACTTTGCTAGAACCATGCCAACACAATATTTACCCATATTTTTATAAACTTTTTTTCGTACATTATATTTATTTTAATGAGTTTTTTTCATACAATAAAAACTATCATTATTTACATGAATATTTTTAATCAATTCGCTATCAACCTAATACCTCTTGCTCTTTTTTATACAGAGAGGTAGGTAAATTTGATCAAGATGAGTATTTTTTTTAAGATTGGTCTTCCCTGGGCAATTTCCCTTGGCATTATCTTCTACCTTGGACTTGAACTTGGATCTCAATCCGTTCCCCAACCTGAACAGAGTGACAATGGAGTTAACCAAGTGAATTACGGGTCTACAAATATCCCAAAGGTAATTCCTTCTTCTAAAATTAGCTCAAATTTAGATAAAATTATCAAACTCCCAGCAGAGGAGTTAGGTCAAGAACAAGGAGTAGTTTATTCTCCCCCGCTTCCTCCAAACCTTAGACGAATCATGGAGGATGGAAGCATTCTCGAAAGAATGGGGGCTTATATGGATGCCCTTCGAGGGATGGATTCAAATAATCTGGGCAAGGTGGTGGATGCTTTTGAGGCACTACCCAAGGGCTATGGCAGACATTTGGAAATGAAACTGCTGATGAGGAGCTGGGCAAACCTGGATCCAGTGGGTGCCCTTTCTTACGCTCAAAGTTCTCTGGATGAGAAAAGTGAGAGAAGATTCGCCATGTCAGAAGTCTTAGCTGGCTGGGCTGTTCGGGATTCGGCGGCGGCCATCTCCTGGGCCAAACAATATCAAGCTGATAACCCTGAATCGAAAGACGGAGCAAATTTGATGGTAGGAATTGTGAAAGGACTTGCCGAAGATGATTTGAACATTGCAGATGATTTCTTCCGCACTCTTCCCGAAGGAAGTGCCAAGTGGCAAGCATCCACTTTTTTGGTTCAGGAATACGCAGAACTCGGGACGGATGAAGCCATTCGATGGGCAGAGCAGTTTCCCGGGGAAGATGAACGAATGCGGTCTATGATTTTTGGTCAGCTAAGTTCTAAATTAGCCCAAAAAGATTTAGAAGGTGCAGCAACCTGGGCGGCTAGCATGCCGGTGGGAAAAGCTTCTGAACAGGTGGTCAGCAATTTACTTTCAAGATGGACATCGCAAGACCCACAGCAGGCAGCTGAATGGGCAAGCCAGATTCAGGAATCAGAAAAAAGAGTTCAAGCCATGAAATTGCTCACCAATAAGTGGTCTCTTCGAGACCCAGTAGCAACCGCTAGCTGGCTGAATAACTTCCCACCTTCCGAAGAGTTAGATCCAGTTGTAGGGGAATTTGTAAACCGCATTTCCTCCCGAGATCCCGAAGGAGCTGTTGGCTGGGCAAATTCAATTATCAATGAGGAGCAAAAAGAAAAAGTCCTAAGTAAAGCTTTGCGGGCATGGGATCGAAAGAGCCCTGAGCAGGCCAAAGCTTGGCGAATACAGAATAATGTGCCCCTCGAACTGGAGAGCCCAGAAAACTAAAACTAAAGCTACTGCCCGATCGTCTCGATGATCGCCACAATCGGCAAAAACAAGGCAATCACGATAAAGCCAACGACTACCGCCAGAAACACGATCATAACAGGCTCAATCAGTGAGGTCATTCCGGCGACCGCATTATCGACATCTTCATCGTAATTGTCAGCAATCCTTGTAAGCATGTCAGGCAGTTCTCCCGTCTCCTCACCAATTTCAACCATACTGGTCACCATAGTCGGAAAAACGGTTTCTCTTTCCATTTGAACGGCCATAGCTTCCCCATCGCGAACAGAATCATGAACTTTACTCATTGCATTCACAAAGAATGTATTAGTCAAGGTATCGCGGGTAATTTGCAGAGCCTGCAGAATGGGAACGCCACTGCTCAACAGGGTCCCAAAGGTACGGGTAATTCTGGAAATATTTGACTTACCGGCCACATCTTTAACCGCTGGAACATTCAGGGCCAGCCAGTCGAAAGTTTTCGCACCCGGCTTGGTTTTCTTGAAAAGAAACACACCGACTACTGTGCCGATCATTCCTCCAAGTACGAGTATCGGACTAGAGGAAAATAAATCACTAATCCCAATAACTATCTGAGTGGGCCCTGGTAAAGGAGCACCGCGAAGCATTTGTTCGAAGATGGTTTGGAATTGAGGAACCACCACCATCATCAATAAAGTCACAATCGCAATCGCCACAAACATGATCACACTCGGGTAAATCATGGCGGATTTAACTTTCTTGATCGTACGAATTGATTTCTCCTGAAACTGAGCCAGGCGATCCAATACTAGATCAAGTACCCCACCCGCCTCTCCGGCTTTCACCATATTAACATAAAGATTATCAAAAGTTTTGGGATACATCGCCAACCCGTCCGATAAGTTTCCTCCCGAAGAGACTTTCTCGGAGATAGCACTGAGCATTTCCTTAAACTTGGGCTTTTTCTCCTGTTGTTTGATCATCACTTCCAAGCTTCTCAAAAGAGGTAACCCCGCCTGTACAAGCGTGGACATTTGACGGGTGAAAACTGAGATATCTTCACTCGTCGGACCGCCACCAAGCTGAATGTCGAGAAGTCCGCCTTTTTTCTTTTTGGCTTTTTTTGCCTTACCTTTTGATTTTTTGAGCGGTGGAGCCTGATCTGTTGCAGATGTGTCAGTACCGGGCGGGTCCAGCGGGATTACCTGCGAAACACTCAGTCCATATTGAGCCAACTGCTCATAGGCTTGCTGCTCATTAGCTGCTTCAAAAGTTCCTTGCGTTTGGGCTCCGGTCTGGTCTGTGGCTATGTATTGAAAATTAGGCATAATCTAAATTGTGAAAAAATTAAGTATATTTCAAGACTTCCTCAACGGTGCTCTCGCCGTCAAAAATTGAACGCAGGCCATCCTCCCGTAAAGTCCGCATACCTTGTTCAATGGCATTTTGCCGGAGAACTAGCGTGGCCGCACCTGAGTTAATCATCTCACGAAATGAGTCTGTTACCTTGATCATCTCAAAGAGACCCGTACGGCCTCGGTAACCCGAATTATTACATTCTTCACAACCCGCACCAAAATAAAAATTCCTGTCACCTATGTCCTTGCGGGTCACTGCCAATTGATCAAGCATCTCTTTTTTAGGCTCAAATTCAGTTCTACAACCAGAACAAATTTTACGAACCAATCTCTGGGCAAGGACAAATTCCAGGGAAGCGGAAAGTAAAAAGGGTTCCAGCCCCATATCCACGAGACGGGTCACAGCTCCGGGAGCATCATTGGTGTGCAAAGTACTTAGAACCACATGACCGGTAAGCGAGGCCTGTACCGCAATTCTAGCAGTTTCAATATCCCGAATCTCCCCAACCATGATTTTGTCAGGATCCTGCCGAAGGAAAGCACGGAGTGCCCGGGCAAAATCAAGACCGACCTGGTGATTTACAGGTACTTGCATGATTCCTTCAATTTCATATTCCACCGGATCTTCGGCCGTCAATAATTTGGTATCCATCTCATTGACTTCCTTAAGTGCACTGTAGAGTGTTGTTGTTTTGCCGGAACCAGTGGGTCCGGTAACAATGAATATGCCATTGGGTCGCCTTACCGCACCACGAATGCCTCCTTTGATATCTTCAGGAAGGCCTAGGCTATCAAGGCTTAAATTCACCGCTGATTTATCAAGCACACGAAGCACCACGCTTTCACCAAATTGCGTGGGTAATGTAGAGACCCGAAGGTCGACAGCCCGCCCCTCAATGGTCATTTTTATCCGGCCATCCTGAGGGACACGATGCTCCGCAATATTCAGGTCTGCAATCACCTTTATTCTGGAAATAACCGGAAGGGAAAGACTCTTTGGCGGAGGAGACATTTCATACAAGGCTCCATCCACCCGGTAACGGATCCGGAATTCTTCTTCGAAAGGTTCGAAATGGATATCAGAGGCTTTGGCCCGAATTGCTTGCTGTAAAACCAAATTAACGAAGCGAATAATCGGAGTTTCATTGGCTGCATCGACTAACTCACCTTCTTGATCTTCATCGAGACCTTCAAATTGATCCAAACCACCATCCCCTAGCAAATCATCAAGGGTACTTTCGTTCTTCGGATAAAATTTCTCGAGCAGACGGGTTACTTCGTCCGGGTCACAGACGATAAGATGAATCTCCTGATTGAGGGCAAAGGTCAGATCGTCAATGATTCCAGAGTTAAATGGATCGGCTGCCAGCAAATGAATACCTCCCGGTGACAGATATAAGGGGACGATTCCATACTGATGGGCAAGGTCTGAACTGATTGCCTGCAAAGTCTCAGGCTCAATCTGATCCACCTGCCCGACCTGTAATTCATATTCGAGAAACTGAGAAACCAGGTTAATTAAGTCTTCTTTAGAAACAAGACCTGCAGCAATAATCGCATCAGCATAGGAACGACGACCATCCTTAACATCATCGTCAAATAATTCATCCAACCCATGTTGAGAGATCTCCTCAACCTGGTTAAAAATATCTCGAATAGTCGCGTTGTAGTCTAAATAAAGCATCTCCCGGTCTACTCCTCTTCTGTGGTCACCATGAGCACTTCATCCAGGGTCGTAACCCCAGCAAGTACTTTTCGAAATCCATCTTCTCTCATTGAGCGCATACCCATTTCCCGGGCCTTTTTTCTAAGCTCCACAATGCTTACATTATGGTAAATCATTTCTTCGATCTCCGAATTAACCACGAAAATCTCGAAAACTCCCTTCCGTCCACGAAATCCTTTGTCGCTGCATTTAGCACAACCGGCACCACTCATAAAACTGGCATTGGTTGCTTGCTCCTCATTAATTCCGAGAATGCTGAGTTCACTGGCATTGGGCGTGTATGGTTGCTTGCAATTCTGGCATATCGAGCGAACCAAACGCTGTGCAAGTGCGGCCCGCAAAGAAGCGGAAACCAGAAAGGGTTTTACTCCCATATCCACCAATCTCGAAACGGCACTCGGAGCATCATTGGTATGCAGCGTACTGAACACCATATGCCCGGTTAGGGATGCATTGATGGCAATCTCAGCGGTTTCCAAGTCACGAATTTCCCCCACCATCACAATATTCGGTGCCTGCCGCAGCATTGCCCGAAGAGCGGCCGAAAAGGTCATACCCACATCCGCACGAACCTGCACCTGATTGATGCCTGGAACCTCGTATTCGACAGGATCTTCAACCGTAATAATTTTACGGTCAGGTTTGTTAATTGCATTGAGAGCCGAGTACAAGGTTGTTGATTTCCCGGAACCAGTTGGTCCGGTAACCAGGAAAATTCCATCTGGCATGGAGATGACCTTTTCAAAAGTTTCCTGATCATCCGAGAAAAAACCTAACTGGGGGAGTCCCAGACTAAGGCTTTCCTTGTCGAGTATCCGCATAACAATACTTTCACCATGCACCGTAGGAAGCGTGGAAACCCGGAGATCGATATATTTATCGCCCACCTTAACATTAATTCGGCCATCCAGCGGAACACGCTTTTCTGCAAGGGAGACATTGGCCATCAATTTGGTGCGGGAAAGAATCGAAGGTTGCAGGCGCTTGGGAGGATCTGGCTGTTCCTGCAATTTTCCATCCACCCGAAAACGAACCCGGAATTTTTTCTCCAACGGTTCCATATGAATATCAGACGCCCGTCTTTCGAGGGCATCCTTGATCACAGAATGAACATACTTAATGATGGGAGCGTCTTCTTCACTAACATCCTCTGGCCTTACGCCATCCCCAATCTCTATATTCTCCCCCTCCATTCCCTCGAAAAAATCATTAAGCTTGGCTTCTTCTCCGTTCCCATAAGCTTGCTCAATCATGGCAAGCACATCCCCACGATAGGAGAATTTCGGGTTTATACTTTTTCCGAGTAAATGAGAAAGATTATCCAGCGAATCATGATCCAGTGGATTGGCAAAAACCATTTCCACTTCCATTCCATTTTCTCCGACTGGAATAACTTCATACTGCCTCGCCCACTCCGGTTTGACCAATTGGAGGGTTTCCTCAGGCAGACTGATCTGCTCCAGGTCAATCGCTTCCATATTGAGCTCATTAGACAGGTAATTGATAATTTCCTGCTTGGGCATCCCCGTCCGTTCCATGAGAATATTCATGAGGGCCAAGTCCCGATCACCCACCTCATTATCTGGCTGAGCATCAAGCTCTGCCTTAATTTCCGAGATCAGTTCATCCGTTGCAAGGCCTTGTTGCTTGAAGGCATCTATGATAAATTCATCGGTTTCGTTCATGGGGCTAAAAATTAACCTTAGAACAAACTACCTGCACGACAAGCTTATCTTCCCAAGCCCATGAGGAACTCTGGATTATTTTTGGTCTTTCGTACCCGCTGGATAAACATTTCCATTGCTTCTGCAGGCGGAACACCCTTGAGGGAACGTCTAAGAGCGTAGATTTTATTGAGTTCGTCCGGGTGATAAAGAAGTTCTTCCTTTCGGGTTCCACTCTTTTCAAAATCGAGAGCAGGAAAGATTCTTTTATTCGAAAGTTCACGATCGAGATGGAGCTCCATGTTTCCGGTTCCCTTGAATTCCTCAAAGATGACTTCATCCATTTTACTGCCTGTTTCAACCAGAGCAGTCCCCAGAATAGTCAAGCTCCCACCACCCTCAATGTTTCTGGCGGAACCAAAAAATCTTTTGGGCCGTTGAAGTGCGGTTGCTTCCACACCACCACTTAAAATCTTACCACTATTGGGCATAGTCGTATTGTACGCACGGGCAAGCCTGGTAATTGAGTCGAGCAAAATAACCACATCCTGGTTATGCTCAACCATCCTGCGTGCTTTTTCGATGACGATCTCCGCGGCATGAACATGACTCTCTGCACTTTCATCAAAAGTGGAGGCAATCACTTCCGCATCGGGTACCTGACGACGAAAATCCGTCACTTCTTCAGGACGCTCGTCCACAAGAAGTACGATTAAATGAGCCTTCGGGTTATTCACCCGCAAAGCACGGGCAATTCCCTGCTGTAAAACCGTTTTTCCGGTGCGGGGTGGAGCCACAATCAGACCTCTCTGCCCGAAACCAACAGGTGAAACCAGATCGACCACCCGCATCGCCACATTATCCCACTCAGCTTTTTCATCGGTTTCCAAATAAATTCTTTCCAGCGGGTAGTAAGGAATTAATTCCGTAAAAGGGGTAACTCGGGAAGCGGCTTCAGGATCCCCTCCCATCACCTGCTCAACCTGCAAAAACACAGGACAAGTCGAACCATCGAGCTTTGCCCGTATATATCCTTGCACATTTTGACCTGTCTTTAGACCAAACTTCTTCACCAATGGCTCAGGTAGAAAAGGGCATTGCGACTTCAGGCGGTAATCCTCCTTTTGTTGTAAAAGAAAAGCATGACCGTCTTCCATCACCTGAACAATACCGGAAATCAGAACAGGAGTCTTGTCCTCCAGGCATTTAGCCAGCAGGGCATCAATAATTTCTTCCCTTAAAGGTGCCTGCCCAAGATCCAATTCAAAAGAAACGACTTTTTCTTTGAGTTCCTGCAGACTGAGGGCGAGCAGTTCATCCATCTCGATCGGTTTTTGATCGGAACTGTTAAAATCTTCAGCAAGAGCCGTAATACCATCCAGTGTTTGAAGTGATTCATTCTCGAGAAGATCACCGAGCTCCAAGGGTTTGGCCTCAGTCTCTTCGTAAGGTAGACGTTTTGGCTTTTTAAATTTTTGCCTTTGTTTGTTCCTCTGCTTTTTCTTGTCCTGCCAGTTCTGCTTCTTTTGTGGATGTGGATGAGGGCCACGATTTGGCTTATTTCCTTGCCCAGCACGGGGTACACCTTCCTCTTTTTTTTCTTCAGTAACGGTTTTTTCTGAGGAGGGTTCCGGCTTTTCTTTCGGTTGATTGGCTGGTTTTTCTTCTTTCCCTTCGTCTAAATAGGGATTTCTCTCTTCTTTATCAGGTTCGGATCCATCTGTGCTGAAAAAGAGTTGGCCACTATCATTATCCTCTTCCAATTTATTTTTCTTAAGAGAAGTCTTTTCAGTCGATTCAACCGATTTAGTGGAAGCATCACCGGCTTTCACTTCGGATGGGGGTTCTTGATCAGAAGGGGTTTCTTCAGTTGTTTTTTTTCTAGGGGGCATGGGAAGAATGAATGCGAATTAATTCAAGTATTGTTCGCATGGAAATATTCAATTTGCTGCTTCAGGAACAAAAGAGAATGATCTCCAAGCAAAACGATGTCCGCCAGACGAATCTTTTCAGTAAGAGACATCTGCGAATCAATTCGAGCATTAGATTGGGCTTTCGTCAATCCCCGATCAAATAATCTTCGCAATTGAGTCTTTTTTTGACACTGCACACAAATCGTAATTTGAAATAAATGCTCAAGTTTTTTTTCAAAAAGAAGGGGTATTTCAACGACCACATTTTTTTCTTCTGAATTGGCTACCTGTCTTTTCCAATTCTCTCTAACCAAAGGATGAAGCAAATTCTCAAGCCAAGTTTTTGCTCCCTGATCATTGAAAATAATTTCTGCAATTTTCTTCTTATCGATTTCGTCATTCTCAAAAACAAACAACCCCCATTTGTTCTGAATGGCCTTTTTTAAAGAATAATCATTTTGCAAAAGATCCGCCACAATCGCATCCGTTGAGATTATTTTCCATCCCAGTTTGCCCAAAATTCCCAACGCGGTCGACTTTCCACAGGCGATACCTCCGGTTAATCCTACGAGTAACTTTTGGGGTTGTATAATCACCCATTTATTAAAAATCGAATGCCTCTAGGTTAGCAAGAAGCTAAATCCCACCCTTATTGATTACTATCGTCTTGCCACCTTAGTTAGAAATGATAATTTCGAGTTTTCCTTAAGCTGGTAGGGTATCCAAGTGGCTAAAGGATGCGGACTGTAAATCCGCCCGCTTCGTGCGTTCGTCGGTTCGAATCCGACCCCTACCACCATAAAAAAAGCCCGAATGAATTCGGGCTTTTTGGTTAGCTAAAAAGGCTTTCGACTGATCAGAAAAGGATCCTAAATCCAAGATTTAAGAAATGGGCATTAAAATCTTCCTTACCTAACATATAATCGTAATGCATGTAGAGGGATTTTCCATCTTTTGAAATAAAAGTGAACCCTGCCCCGATAATTCCAAAATCAGATTCCCTTGGCCGACCATCAATCGAGTATGCGTTTCCTGTGTTGAGCAGTTCGACATTTAAATCAGTAGCCTCATCATTAAATTCATGTTGCCAAAAAGCTCTCCACTCTGGAACGATCGCACCTCCTTCAGGAAAGTAATTATATTTTGCGATTTTCAATCCGAGAGCAGATGTAAAATTTTCATAATTTTGCTCATGAATAAAATGGGCACCAGATCCTCCAGCCTCACGATAATCGCCAACGACCAGATTATCATATGTCAAAGTAAGGGAAGGAGTGATCAAAAATGAATCCTTTAAAATAATCCTCCCGAAGGACAGAGAACCCGTGTGTTGTGTACTGTTGGGTGATGAAGTAAGCGCTCCATTCAATCCGGCCCTTGAAGCATCCCCGTTATGAAAACCAAAATTAAGAAGTCCTTCGAAATAATAATCATCCAGGACGTAACTAGCATAAACCCCTGCATAAAGACTTTCGGTTTCTATTTTACTATCCACACCATCTGAGTCTGCCTGACCAATGCCTCCCATTATGCCAGCTGTAAAACCTTCATAAATTTCTTGATCAATCCCAAAGGTCAATCCCCATGAATTCCCATCTACATCATAGTAATTATCTTCAATAAAGGAGAAAGATGCTTGGGCAAACAAACCATTTTTGTATGTCTTTGCTTCATCAGATAGAGCATTTTCTAAAAGTTGATTAAGACCTGAACCCGACTGGGCGATTTGATTTTCCTCTGAATGTGCATCCGCGATCGATCTAGCAATCATGGAAGACATTAAGTCCGAAGGCACAGGAAATCCCATCTGAGCAAGACGAACGGATGACATTCTTGACCTTAAGTTAGAGAGTTGTAGATCGTTAGATGAAGAAGAGACAAGGGATACTGCATCAAGTTCATCCGGCAAAATCAGCTCTACATTATTATTTAGGGATGAAAGACTGCCTGATGACATAGCTTCCAAGTATAAATCTTTAGAAGAAGCATTTGTAAGATCAAAAAGCTTTTTTAATTCATCTTTGTTGATTTTGAAGGAGTAATTCTGATACAGGTCGTCTACAAAAACATCACGAACGGCAGTCTTGTAATCATCAGTCGTCACAGGATCAATCACCCTTCTTTGCGAAGCAGGCATTTCAGATAATGTGATTAAACGATAGGTAATTTTATCAATGTAAGCATCTCCGTTCAATGCGAGAATAGGAGGAATCATCTCTTCCATTTCCTTGGCAAGTTCTTCACTCGAACTACTGGATGTTAAATCCTCTACAAGTTGTTGCCCTAGTGCACCTTGTCCCGAAGTCGAGCCTAACGATTCTAGATCTGAATACTGAATTTTCGAAGGAGTGCTTGAACCCGTTGGCTTGAAGCTATCTTGGATGATATCCACAACCATCATCTGACTTTTATCTGAAAGGTCTTCGCTCGAGCCTATCTGATTAAGAATAGCATCATTCAAAACCAATAGGCGGGCAACTGGATTTATTTTAACTCCATTATTTGTAGTGATTTGGTTGAGAGCGGTGATGAGAGATGGGTTGCTTGTAGCTTTGGCAAAACTCTCTGATTTTGAGGCTAGCTTATCAGCACTTATCGAGGCTAATCCATCTAAAAATAAGACGGTTTTATCATCGTTGACCGAAGATATATAGGAGAGCTGCTGAAGAATTGATTCACTTTTAGATGCTGAAAAGGAAGATAATTTGTCAGCAATCTCCAATGCTTTTTCTCCACGATACGCATCTTTTGCAAGGGTGACTATATGGCCGATTTCATTTTTTGATCGTTTGGAGAGTTTTTCTAAATCGAGGTTTTTTTCCGAAACTAGTTTTAAACCATTTTCACCACCGAGCTCAGCAAGTAACAAAACATTTTCTCCATCTTCACCATTATCAACAGCCAAGGTTGTCATTAGAACAAGACTAGCAGAGTCAAGTTTTTCCAGACGCAAGTGATCAAGGTTGATATCAGTCATCAGTTGCAAAACTTTTTTCCCAACATCTGTCCCACCTGGTAAAGATTTAACTCTGTCAGAAATTAAAACAGCTGTTTTCGCGAGATCAGAACCTGATCCGCCTTTTTCGAGGAGTTTATCAATTTCCAAAAGCTCTTCTGAGCTAAGACCCAATACCTTATTTGCATCCAAATCCGAATAATTTTCGAGTAAGTCAAGCTTTGTGGTACTCGGGGGCCCGTCAGTGTCGTCAACTTTTGTTGAGTCATAATAATAAACATTTCCGGGCTTACCAAACGGTACATTGGTTAAGTCTGGACTGCTTGGAGAATCCTCAGTCGGACCACCCGATGGCTTTGTTTCTGCTGCAGGAATTTGTAGCTTACTTTTTTCATCTTCCGAAGGATTATAATTAGGATTGTCCCCCGGATTAACAGATGGCTTTTCACCAATCTGCGAAGTAGCGACTTGGCCATAACCAATGCTAGTCGGGGCGATAATTAAAACTGCAGTAAGGTGCAGACTGACTAGGTCTAAAATTAGCTTCTTCATGATCTAAAGTTTTAGGTATGATGATCTACTGTTTTCTCCAGAACGATGATCTTATTGACCGGATTTAGGATAAGTTACCCACTTTCCGCCGTCTGAGAACAGATAGAAGAAGCGACTTTTGCTGTCTGCATTAGGCTGATAGAAAACCCAGTCCTTGACCGAGTCCAAATAGACATATGGATAATGCTGTTGATTGGTCCACCACCAACCGGTCTTTAAATCATAGAACCACATCGATGCTCCCCCAGTTCCTCCGGCATAGAGCCAACCATGCTCGGCATGGTAGATCCAAGGGAACTCTTTGTCCCAAAAAGTGCCAAACCAAGATAAGTTCTTCCAATCTTGATCGATCTTAGTTGCACCAGGGAAAAACCCACTAGCAGAACTTGCCTTGGCTCCATCCGAAGAAGCCTTTGCGTCAAACTTGA
>JBMYOA010000045.1:0-12330 GCA_049598825.1 Opitutales bacterium
ACGGGGACTGAGATGATTGCTTATGAATTAGTCTATCCTGAAAAAGATCTCCAATCGCTTACCGAATTTATTATGAATAAGCAGGAGGGTAACCGGCAGACACTCCGATCGACATACGCAAGGGACTATTTCGATGGGAAAAGGTTACACCCGGATCTTTTTGATTCGATTGAATCAACCTCGCAGACCCGGTTGCCAGAGAATTTCTATTATGTGGGAAGAATGTTTGACGGTGTCCTTCGTGGTCAGTCCAAACTGTTTATCAAAACTCCCGGAAAGTATCGTTTGAATGTTAATGGAAAAGGCCGAACATCGATTTGGGTCAACGGGAAAGAAGTTCACTACAGCAATGATAAAAAAAATAAAGATACCTACTTTAATAATGAATTTGAATTATCGGAAGGTATTCACGACCTGGAAATCCTTCATGAAGAACCCACTTCTCATTCCATGAGGTTCGGCGTCAGGTTGCAAAAGTTGAACGGCAAACATTGGATGCTGACCGGAAAGAGTCTTGAGGGAAATATCCCAAAGATCGTCCGTGCGGGACAGGAAGCGAAAGTGATTCGGAAATGGATCCAGGACCTTCCCCCAAGAACATTGCTTCTCCTTCTTCCCAATCAGGTTTTGCTGGCCTACGATGCTGAAACTGGGGGAATTATAAAAGCATGGGAATCAGCCTATGTTAATCAGACTCCATCCCTTGACAGTCGAAGCCAAAAACAATCTGAAATTTCAGGGGACGAAATCGAAAATGCGAGCAGAACTGTAGTGAAAGGTGAAAAGTTTAATTTGCTTCATTATGAAACATCTGGCGATTCGGTGAAAATTGCCACCTTAGTAGATGGTAAAAGTCATACCTTCACGGTCAGTCCAGTTGGTACAAACTCATACACCCTAACATTTTAAAGATTCCCCAAAGATCATGAAGAAACTTTCCGTCTTATTCTTGTTTTTATCTGTATCCATCCTCGCCGGGCAAGTCCCCGATGGGTACAAAATTGTATCTGTTCCTTTGCCTCGCGGTTCCGTCTCGGTGTTGGGTTTATGTCATAAACCCGATGGTACTTTGGCGATTTGTACATGGGAAGGCGAAGTGTGGGAAAGGAAAAATGATGTGTGGACAAAATTTGCTGAAAACCTGATGGAGCCAAACGGGATCTATTTCGATGCAAAGGAGGAAGCGTATTATGTTGCCCAAAAGCCAGAGCTTACCCGGTTGGTCGATTTCAATAAGGATGGTGTGTGTGACCGGTATGAATGTGTGACCGATGCATTTGGTATATCTGGCGAATATCACGAGTATCATTTTGGCCCGGTCGTAGATTCATTGGGAAGAAAATATGCATCGCTTAATCTGGCGGCCCGTGGTGAATTTACAGTACCTGATGGTAAACCTTTCGGAAAAGGTGGCGGGAATATGTCTTACAATGCTCCTTGGCGTGGATGGGTTTACCGTTCCGACCGTAAAGGCCATTTTCAGCCACTGGCGAGTGGATTCCGTTCACCCTGTGGAATTGGAATGAGTCCTGATGATGAGCTTTTCATCACTGATAACCAGGGTGATTGGGTTGCGGATTGTGCCCTTTATCATGTGCGGGAGGGAAATTTTTACGGCCATCCAGCATCCCTGCCCGCTCGCCCAGATTTTACGAAAGACAAGGTTCAATCAATGAGGGCTGATGATTTTGATGAATTCCGGTCACCACCAGCGGTTTGGTTGGTACGGGAGGCAATCGCCAATTCGCCAGGTAGCCCGATCTGGGACACTTCAAAAGGTAAATTCGGTCCCTTCGAAGGGCAAATGTTTATCGGTGATCAAAGGCAGTCGAATTATTTCCGTAGTGGGGTTGAGAAAATTAATGGAGAATACCAGGGCTGGTGCGTTGATTTTTTGCGCGGGCTGGATAGCGGGCCGGTAAAAATGTCTTTTGATAATGCGGGGCGTTTGTGGTCCGCCCAGGTCGGCAGGGGATGGTTTAGTAAGGGAGGTAAACGAACTGCGATTCAATATGTGGAATGGGACGGGAAAACGACTCCATTTGCCATTCATTCAGCTAGCCTGACCAAAACTGGGTTCTCCGTTCGGTTTACTGAAAGGATTGGCAAAAAAATGATCCCGAGTGTCTCCACTTGGGGGTATCATTACTACAGCACTTATGGTTCCCCGCCAGTTGATCAAAAAATGGAGAATGTAACTAATTACCAACTATCTAAGGATCGTATGACCGTAACTTTCGATGTTCCTTTGAGTGAAAAGAAAATCTATGCGATTACTTTTACTGAACAGAAAAACACCAAGGCAAAACTACTGGATTTTGATACCATTTACTATACGCTCAACCAAACTCGTCCTGCTCGTGAACCCCGATCAGGAAGAAATGTGGGATGGTCTTTGGTTGGATCGAGTTGGAGTCGTAACGATAAGAATCGTCCGATTCCTCCTGTGGTTGCTCCGCTATCTACTGACATCTGTTCTATGCCCACCCCTGAAGAAGCTACCCAATTGGACTCAACTCAATGGACAAACCCGAACTGGGTATTTGACCAGAACGGAGTAATGCCTCGTGGGAAGGGGAATAATTCAACAGTCAATGCATATGGAGATGCCCGAATTCATTTGGAATTCCGTTTTGATCCATCTGATAATACCGATTGGAAAGGCCAATTGTTCGGAAACTCAGGAATCTTTCTCATGTCAGGCTATGAAATGCAGGTGGTCAACAGTTACCAAAATCCTACTTTTGCAGACGGTATGTGCGGAGCCATTTATGGTCAGCACCCACCCCGTGTAAATGCCTCCCGTAAGCCTGGCGAATGGCAATTCTATGATATTCTGATGAAAGCTCCTGTTTTTTCTGAGGATGGGAAGGTCGAGGAACCCCTCCGGGTAACGGCTTTTCATAATGGAATCATGATCCATGACGATGTCTGGGTATATGGAGAAGTTGGGGGGCCTTACAAAAAGCATGGAAAAAGGCCTTTGATGATTCAGGATCATAAGGGAACCGGCGTTTCTTTTCGTAATCTTTGGATCATCGAGGATTTTCCATATGATCTGAACTTGGCCGCTTTTCGGAATACTTTTTCAAAGTCCTCAAACTCTTCTATCTAAGCAAGCCTAAACGCTTCCTTTGGATTGCCATTTATGGGCAATCTAGTAGAGGTATTTGTATGAATTCTCTTATTCACTCCCTCTCCTTTATTACCAAATTTTCAAGTTCTCTAGTGGTGACAGTGCTATCTTGCACCCTACCCACCCAGGCCGAAGATCACACCCAAAAGGATCCAAAAAACGTTCTCTTTATTGCGGGTGACACTAAGCATCGCCATGGATTTCATGAATACAAAGCTGGGTCTATACTTTTGGCAAATGCACTCAATGATAGCGGGCTTCCAGTAAGAGCAAAAGTCCATTGGTATGGATGGCCGGAAGATGAGTCTATTTTTGAGGATATCGATGCCTGTATTATCTACGCGGATGGAGGGGGAGAGTTTGGCGAGAAGTATGCATTTTTAGACAGGAAAGTAAAAGCCGGGATGGGGATAATGTTTATGCACTATGGTGTTCATCCGACCAAAGAAGTGGCCGAAAAATATTATCATAAATGGATCGGTGGTTATTATGACGACGCCTTCTCGGTTAACCCGTCCTGGGTTGCTGATATTCAAGCCAAAGAAGGACACCCGGTGAGTCGAGGAGTAAAAGAGCTAACCGCGTATGATGAATTTTACTGGAATCTTAATTTCCCAACGAATTGTCAGCACTGTTACCCACTTGCTACGGCTACTCCAACAGAAAAGAATATGATTCGTTATGGCAGTTCAAAATTTTGGAACAAACTAGCTGAAGAGAAATTGGGTACCCCTCAAGCCCTTCTATGGTGTTCCGATCCTGAAAAAGGAGCAAGAGGAGCCGGATTCGTTGGTGGACACTATCATCGAAACTGGGCAATCGATAATTACCGAAAGCTAATTCTAAATACGATTGCCTGGGTTGCCCGTATGGATGTGCCACAAGGTGGAGTTCCATCACAAAAGGTTACCAAAGCCATGCTCAATCAAAATTTAAACCGTCCAGACTTTCCGGAGGAAATTGAATTGCCCACTCCCGATTTGTTAACGCAGGAACCAGGGAAAAAACCAATGCTCGGAAAAGATGGAAGAATGCCCCCACGGGCTCCCAGAAAACCAAAGAAAAAATAACTCCCTGCTCCACGTCCGAATGAAACATTTTATTCCCTTCCTTTTGCTTATTGGTTTGAGTGCAGGTATTGCTTTTTCAGCACCTCCTAAAAAGTTAGCCATGAATTGGCCACCATCAACTAAATCAAATTATGTCAGCGTTGATAAATTCACTACGGACCCTTCATTAGAGGTAACCATTTGGGCCCAAAGCCCTCAGTTTTACAACCCGACTAATATGTCAATTGACCCTGAGGGCAGAATTTGGGTCACCGAAGGGGTAAACTACCGTGAAAAACTCGGGATTCGACGGAATGCCGGTGATAGAATTATGGTACTGATTGACACAGATAAGGACGGTCATGCAGATCAATCAAAAGTATTTCTTCAGGATCCTTATTTGGAGTCGCCTCTGGGTATCTCTGTTTTTGATAACCAAATAGTTATTTCACAACCGCCTGACATTGTCGTTTATACCGATATCAATCGGGATCTGAAGTTTGACCCAAAGGTCGACAAAAAAGAAGTTTTACTCACCGGTTTTAATGGTCGTCAGCACGATCATTCTCTTCATTCGGTAACCTCAGGGCCGGATGGTAAATGGTATTTCAATAGTGGGAATTGTGGTGCGATATTTACCGACAATTCAGGTAAGACCTTTCGCATGAACACCAATTACCGGGGTGGAGCCAGTGAGAAATATTTCTACACTCCTACCCATGAGCTCAAAGGTGCAAAGAGTGATGATGGATTTGTGTGGACTTCCGGTTTCAGTGTTCGCATGAACCCAGATGGCACGCAGGCGGAAATTATTGGACATGGCTATCGAAACAGCTACGAGCAGGTGATCAATTCTTTGGGTGATATGTACCAAAGCGATAACGATGATTATTCAAGTTGTCGAAATTCTTATGTTTTAGAATTCGGATCTGCCGGTTATTATTCCCTGGACGGACAGCATAAGTGGCAGGCAGACAAACGACCCGGACAGGCAATCCCGCGAGCACATTGGCGACAGGACGATCCTGGGACTTTTGATGCGGGTGATGTTTATGGTTCCGGGGGTCCCACGGGTGTGACTTTTTACGAAAACGGAGCCTTGGGTGATAAATGGATTGGCACATATCTGTCATGTGAGGCTTCCCGGAACACTATATATGGATACAAGCCTGAACCAAAGGGAGCATCCTACAGTATGGATCGCTTTTCATTTTTAACGACCCGCAGCACTTCTCCATCCATAAGTGAAAAGGATCGCGATGAACGGGTGCATTTCAGACCTTCCGATGTGTCAATTGGACCGGATGGTGCCATCTATATTGCTGACTGGTATGATCCTGGTTCCGGTGGTCACGCCACCCGTGATGAGTCCTCGTCTGGGGCTATTTATCGCATAGCACCTAAGAACTTTGCTCCATCAATTCCTGAATTAAACTTGGACTCCATAGATGGACAGATAAAGGCTTTATCTAGTCCAAACCCCAATGTTCGTTTTTTAGGATTTCAGGCATTACGCAAAAGTGGTGCAGAAGCCTACGCTGCTGTGGCAGATTTACTTAGCCATAAAAACCCATACATTGCGGCACGAGCCATCTGGTTACTTCCTTACTTAGGGAAAAATGGATTAAAAGATTTACAAGAGCTTCTGGATTCAAAAAATCCAAGTTATCGCCTCGTGGCCTACAGAAGTCTTCGCAGGTCAGGGCAAGAACTGCTTCCTTATGCTAAAAAAATGGCTCAGGATTCATCTGCTGGAGTTCGTCGGGATGTCGCACTCTCGATGCGAGCTTTCTCTGCAGAACAGGCAAACCCAGTTTTACTGGAAGTAGCTAAAAGGTATGATGGTCAGGATAAAAATTATGTCGAATCCATTGGATTGGGTGCAGGCGGAAAAGAAGGTGCCCTCTGGATTTACTTGCGAGATAATCTTGGTTTACAGAATTCGTCAAAATGGGATGAAGCTTTTGCCCGAATTACTTGGCGCCTCGGGGCTAAAGAAGCACTGACTGACTTAATATCCAGAGTTCAGAATCAGAAACTTGCGATGGAAGAGAGGCTATTTGCGATTGAATCGATCGCTTTCATCAATCACCCCTTGGCTCCCGATGCTCTCTTTGCATTGGGAAAAAGTATAAAAAATCCCAAAATTAAAAGCTCGATCACTCAATGGATTTTAAAAAGAAGTATTACTGCGTGGAACCAATACGACTTAAATAAAAGACTGAAAAGTTCTGGAATTTACGACCCGGAAAAAATTCAACTTGTTTCCATAAACACTCCAGAACCCACTCAAAAAACAAGCCTTAAGGTGGATGAAGTCTCCAAGCTTAGGGGGGATCCATTAAAAGGAAAGACCAGCATCATGCGATGCACGATGTGCCACGAAGTGAATGGCATAGGTGCAAATTACGGACCACGTCTTGAAGGATGGGCAGCCAAACAATCCACCACCGCAATCATCCACGCGATCGTTAATCCATCTCAGGGAATTGCCCATGGGTTTCAAGGAACAGAATACATTCTCAAGGATGGAACTATCCTTCATGGCATAACCGAGTCTAGGGGAGATCCAGAAATAGTTCTGAGCCAAGGTGGCCTCACCCAGATGGTCCCCAAGTCTAAAGTAAAGAAATCAAGTAGAATGAAAAGATCTTTAATGCTCTCGGCAGAGCAACTTGCTCTTACGGCTCAAGATGTGGCGGATATCGTAGCTTTTATGAAGGTGTGGGAGTGAACATCCTTAATCTTCTGCCTTATTTAATTCGAAATTTTCGATGAATTGAAGTTGTTTGATTGTCGATTTAAAGACAAGTCTATGAGTCTAACCTTTTATCGTTTATGAAATATCAAATTTACTTAATTACCCTTACACTTCTGGTTTCAGTTCATGGAAAATCCAAAAATGATTCCAATTTGTTCTCATCCGATGATTTCTCACAATGGACTAAAGTTAACGGAAAGCCAGTTGGCTCAGGTTGGATGATAAAAAATGGAGTTGTTCACCGCAAAAGTCTTAGTGGCGATATCATTACAAAAGAAAAATTTAAAGATTTTGAATTAACCTTTGAATGGAAGATATCTGAAGCTGGAAACAGTGGTATCAAATACCGTACACGGGGAAGTCTCGGTCTTGAGTATCAAGTCTTGGATGATCTGAAGCACAGGGATAATAAAAATCCCACCCATCGAGCAGGATCTCTCTATGAACTCGTGGCCGCACCCGACACAAAACCCCTGAAGCCAGTGGGTATGTGGAATAAAGGGAAAATTATCGCCAAGGATAACCAGATCGAGCATTGGTTGAACGGTGAAAAGGTGGTCGAGATTACCTGGGGGACGGATGATTGGAAACAAAAGTTCCAAAAGAGCAAGTATCGTAAAAATGAAGGTTTCGGTAGCTGGGAAGGGCCCATTCTTCTACAAGATCATATGGATCCAGTCTGGTTTAGGAATTTGATGATCAAGCGTCTGTAATCCCGCCACCAACACACAAAAGCTTTGTGTTTTTAATTAAGTCCTATCTGACTTTTGAAAATACGATTTTTGTAAATTTACGAAGCTTTCCAATTCTAACTTTCAATACACCGTCTCTTACTACTTGATTTCGACTGCCTCCACTGGACACATTCTCGTCCTTGCCAGTCGTATTGTTGATATCCTTGGTAATAGTGCTGACATTGTATTTTGACCCATTCCTAAATCCTTCCCCCCTGAAATCAATTTTAGAGAATTCATTGTTATAATATTCACCATCTTGGATCGTGGAAGGGATGGAAACCTCAAGCGAACCTGTTCCAGCTGCCCCATTGGCGTAAACGAGGACAGTGAATGACTTTTTAGTCCGATTGTATGAGGATAGCTTGTATTGTTCGTTCCCAGTAAGACCATTCCCATTCGTGGTGATATCATTTCCCCGTTCTCCGGCGATTGCATGTCTGATAACTTCATCAGAACCACCGGCAATCTGGGAATACCATCGCCAAATATAATAGTGCAAATGATTTGGATCACCCGGGTTGATGTAATCTTTTTCGGTAAACCGAAGTCCGCTTTCAGGAACTTCGTGGGGTTTGAGTTTCTCCTCTGGACCATGGATGCCTAGTTTACGGACCACCACATCTGGCCCACCGTTATTTGAAGGAATAACCCATTCAGGTTTGAGTTTCTTTATTTGACCACTGTAATCAACCCTCTTGGTTAAACCCATAGACCAACGACTGGAGTTGTCACACCAAGGCATATTCACTGTATTTAATCCACGTTCAAGAACTTTACCAAAGATGGTTATGGTTTTTTCAAATGCATCCCTTTCGTCTTTTTTTCCGTCCGCATTCACATCGTGATTGTTACCTGAAGCATCCCAGCAAATCCAAGATTCCGAAGATAGGATTTTTTTGGAACGATAGTTGGCTGCATCCAATTTCCCTCGAGCTAGGTCATACTGTGTCCAGCAATTCGGGATCAAGGCCCCATCCATCATACCATATCCATTAAAATGGTCTGAGATATTAAGATTAAGGGCATCCACTTGAGCCATTAATTCTTTATCGGCAACCAATTGATCGTAGTAGTCATCCACGGCCACTGCACCCACCCCTTTCAGTCCTTCTCTTGCTCCGCATGGTTGGCACGGTGATGTGCCGGAAGTGGATACAATAACATGTGCTTGAGGCTCCTTATCATAAACTGAGCGGATTGCCTTTGCTCCATTAGTGAAAATTTCTTCTTTAATGAAGTTCATGTCGGCTTCATTCATCATACCCTGAAGATTAACCTCGTGATACAATTGATAAGCACCGACTCGTCCTTTAAAGTGTTCTGCCATCCGGGAAACGAATTTTGGGTACTCCCCTACTCTTGGTTTCCAGGCACCACCTTTTCCATTTTCGGATGCCCATGCCGGACAGTGCCACATCACAAGTTCTGCGTGCACGCCCCGTTCGACGCATAGATTGACTGCGTGGTCGATTGCCTGGAGATATCCTGACATGTGTTTTTTATAATCCGTGTTTTGAGGATTAGGTTCGGCTGCATTCCAGCTTACCCAAAATTGTGCATAGCTGCTATGTTCCTTAATTAGCGGGCGATTGGCATCGTAGATTTCACAATTCTTGAGACCAAATGGCTGCCATCTTACACCGATATGCATGTGGTCGGTTGTCCATGTGTAGGACTTTTGGGCAGATGCGTTTACGAATAATCCGAGAAGAATCGAACTAATTAGAGCTGGGAGTTTAGTCATAAGTTTTTGTGATAAAGGAGGAGTGGTCAAATAAACTATTCAGGATGAAACCTCAGTCATTCAATATTCTTTCCACTTCCTCAGAAGATAGATGATTTCCGACCAAAGGCTGGGATTCGTCTTTCTGAGATTGTTGCCATGCCGCAAAGATTGAGCCGTCTGCAAGTGAAACTGCTGAAGCGTAGCGACTGCAACCGGTTCCGTGTGGTGAAATAAATAGAGGGAAATCGATGGAGAGTTTATTTAGCTTGGGGAATTCAGTATCCCAACCCCATGCAAGCCCTCCGAGCTCTTCACATGAATAGCCTCGCGGCCTTTTGGCTGCTTTGGCGTTTTGATCAAGCGGGCGAAGGCACTCTGCTCCATCATAGAAATAGATAGATAAATCCGGCAGGTCAGCAAATGGACCTATTTTCGGAACAGATAATTTTTCGGTGACTCGTGAACAAGCTACATCCCAACTGTTTCCGCGCTCGAGGATATTTTCGGAAATGAGATCAAAGGAGGCTTGGTTTTTCTTTCTTGTGAGCAACCCACTATTTGAACTAGACCAGGAAAATGGGTGGTGGCAGAAGACGATGTGGGTATTTCCGTCATTTGAAGTAAAGGCAACGGGGTCTTTGTAATGAAGCGTAGATCCTTTTTCAGATCGGGCGATGGTGGTCATTTCATCTAGCTTAAAGGAATCTAAACCATTTTCTGACTGTAAGAGATCAATAGACCATACTCCAGTCCCTGGTTTTTGAAAATTGATCAGGTTTTTCGGGTACGCTGATTTTTTCTCTGTGGAAATTATAAATTCAAACCCCGTATCACTATTGCTATCAGGAATCAGGGATACACCTTCAATCGAAACCACTTCCTCGGTGTGGGAGAGGTCCTCCTTTGAAAAGGATAATACTTTTTGAAAATCATCGGATGGAGACTCTGCTGAAAATACAGCACATTCAAGGCCTCTCGCTCCTGCCCCCGTCCCCGTCCTGGCATCTCCTTCATTACGAAATCTCCCAGTAATCAGAATGTTTCCATTATCTTCAAGGCAGATATTTCCACCTCCAAACCAAAACCCAAAAGAGTTACCCAATGGTGCAATCAGGGTTCTGGCAGCATGTTGATCAAGCAGTCTTCTTCCAAGTTCAAGAAGTTTCTGCTCTAGGTTTTCTTCTAATTTCATTACCGAAGCATTCCAGCAGCTAAAGTTTGATGAGTGAACGGGTCGATTAAGATAAAACTGCCTGTGTTGCGGTTACGCCGGTAGGTATCGTAAAAGATGGGCTCGGAAGTTCGGAATTTGATTCTACCAATATCATTCATGTTAAATTCTATGTCTTCTTCATTTTTACGCAGGCTATTTACATCGACCTTGTAGGTGATTTCCGAAATCATAGCTTGCGCGGTCTTAGTGGTATGCTTGATGAGATATTTCCCTCCTTGGGTGAGCTTTTTGGAACCGGAGAACCAGCAGATTCTAGCATCCAGATCCTGAGATGAATTAGGCTGGTTGTTCGGCTTAACAAGCATGTCGCCTCGACTGATATCAATTTCATCTTCAAGCTGTATAGTTACCGATTGTGGAAAAAAAGCTTCTTCAATTTCTTTTTCTCCAAGCATAATTTTTGAAATTTTCGTAGTGAAACCAGAAGGAAGTGCGGTAATTTCATCACCTAATTTGAATACTCCACCAGCGACTCTACCAGCAAATCCTCGAAAATCGTGATGTCTATCTGAATGAGGCCGTATCACCCACTGGACAGGAAAGCGTGCATCCACATGATTTGCATCTGAGCCCACATAAACATTTTCCAAGTGATAAAGTAAGGGGGCACCTTTATACCATGGCATGTTTTCTGACCTTTCCACCACATTATCACCCTTCAGTGCACTCAGGGGAATGAAAGTAAGTTCTGATACATTTTCTAGTCGACTTGCAAATTCACTAAATTGACGAAGTACCTTTTCGTATGCTTCTTCCTCATAATTAACCAAGTCCATCTTGTTGATACATACGGCTATGTGTTTAATTCCGAGTAAATCAGCAATGAAGCTATGCCTTCTCGTCTGTTCAACCACTCCATTGCGTGCATCGACAAGAATGAGTGCGAGGTTAGCAGTGGAAGCCCCGGTTACCATGTTGCGTGTGTACTGAATATGACCGGGAGTGTCTGCGATGATAAATTTACGCTTGGGGGTGGCAAAATAACGATATGCAACATCAATTGTTATTCCCTGCTCCCTTTCTGCCCGAAGGCCGTCAGTTAATAGAGCCAGGTTAATATTTTCGTCCCCCCTCTTTTTACTGCTTTGCTCTATTGCTTCTAATTGGTCCTCGAAAATGGATTTAGTATCATGGAATAATCTTCCTATGAGTGTGCTTTTGCCATCGTCTACACTTCCTGCGGTGGTGAAACGCAGCATGTCCATATTAATGTAATCTTTTTCCGTACTCATTGAATTTAGAAATAACCTTGTTTTTTACGATCTTCCATGGCTGCTTCAGATCTTTTGTCATCCGCTCTCGAACCCCGCTCTGTGATCCTGGATGCAGAAACTTCAGCAATCACTTCATCCAGGTTGCTGGCATTCGAAATCACCGCACCGGTACAGGTAGCATCTCCGATCGTGCGAAACCGTACAGTCTCTTTCTTTACTTCTTCATTTTCGTTTGCAGAAACAAAGTCAGTGATGGCTAGGAGTGAACCGTTCCTCTCGATGACTTCTCTTTCATGTGCAAAATAAAGGCTTGGTAGTTCGATTTCTTCGATTTTGGCATATTGCCAAACATCCATTTCAGTCCAATTACTTAGTGGGAAAATCCGGAAGTTTTCACCTTGTCCTTTGCCCCC
The DNA here is from genome assembly GCA_049598825.1 of Opitutales bacterium. Taxonomy (GTDB): domain Bacteria; phylum Verrucomicrobiota; class Verrucomicrobiia; order Opitutales; family Seribacteraceae; genus Seribacter. The sequence goes on from JBMYOA010000045.1 coordinate 12,271, forward strand.
ATTGAAAAGATTCCACAGCTCGGGTCTTTGATTCTTGGGATCCCATTGGCCGAACGAATC
>JBMYOA010000046.1:0-11979 GCA_049598825.1 Opitutales bacterium
TCTTTGGGATCCATGTCTTCCATGCTTGGCATTCCTCCACCTCCAAAGCCTTCCATCAGGCGTTTCATTTTGCCGCCCTTCATCTTTTTCATCATTTTCTGCATTTGAGAAAATTGTTTGATTAGTTGGTTAACATCGCGAATTTGAACGCCTGATCCAGTTGCGATCCTCTTTCTCCTCGATCCTCCAATTATCCTTGGCACCCGTCTCTCCTCCTTGGTCATAGAGAGAATAATAGCTTCGTGCTTAGCCAAAGCGGCCTCTTCTTTATCTCCGACCTGAACGTTTCCCATACCAGGAAGCATCTTGGCGATCGAGCCCATGGATCCTAGTTTTTTCATTTGTTTCATTTGGGAAAGAAAATCTTCAAAATCAAATTCCGCTTTGAGGATCTTTTCTGCCATGCGGGCCGATTCTTCCTCATCTAGATTCTCCTGAGCCTTCTCAACCAGGGAAACAACATCCCCCATTCCAAGAATTCTGGAAGCCAATCTGTCTGGGTGGAAAACCTCAAAGTCATCAATTTTTTCCCCAACCCCCATGAATTTAATCGGTGCGCCGGTAACTTTTTTCATGGATAGGGCCGATCCGCCTCGGGCATCTCCATCCACCTTAGTAAGCACAATCCCTGACAGTCCTAATTTTTCATGAAATGTCTTGGCTACATTTACCGCCTCCTGACCAAGAGCAGCATCCGCCACCAGGAGAATTTCATGGGGGTTAACTTCCTTGTTTAAAATTTCGAGCTCTCCAACCAGCTCGTCATCGATTTGTAGTCGTCCTGCTGTATCGAAGATTATGACATCGGATCCATTTTGCTTGGACTCTTCCCAGGCTGCTCTTGCGATTTGAGGAACATTTTTGGAAGTTCGGTCAGAGTAAAAAGAGAAGTTTTCCTGATTGGCGAGAAATTCCAGCTGATCAATGGCTGCGGGACGATAGATGTCACAAGCAACCAGCATGGGAGACTTTCCATCCTTGGCAAGGCGCTTGGCAAGTTTTGCGGAAGTGGTGGTTTTTCCTGCACCGTGTAACCCGACCATTAAAATACGCAATGGCTTTTCATCGCGTAATTCGGCACTGCCTTCGCCAAGTAGTTTGACCAGCTCATCATTAATGATTTTGACAACTTGTTGGCCTGGAGAAACAGATTTTAACACATCCTGTCCGAGGCATGCTTCCTTGACTTCCTCAATGAACTCGCGAACAACCCGAAAATGAACATCCGCTGATAAAAGAGCCTTTCGAACCTCGGCTAAAGCTTCGCTAATGTTGTCTTCTGTTAATTTCCCAACGCCCCTTAGGTTTCGGAGAGTTTTGCTAAGTTTTTCTGTTAGATTTTCAAACATGATCAATGGATCATCATGCCAAGCGAATGGATCGGGGGAAAGTCCTTATTTTAGAAAATGCTTTCCTCGTTGCCATTCGTTTGTCGATGAACATCATATTTTGGCTTTATCCCTATAATACATGAAAATTTTCGTAGCTGATCGAATATCACCCCTTGGGGTTGAGTATTTAAAGAATCAAGATGGCTTTGAAGTCGTGGAAGCGTATGGATCCTCTCCGGAGGAAGTCATTGAAATCGCTAAGGATTCGGCAGCCATTATTGTGAGAAGTGATACCCAGATCACACCTGAAGTGATTGAGGGAAGTCAGAATCTCAAGGTGATTGGAAGGGCTGGCGTAGGCGTGGATAATATTGATCTGGATGCCGCCACTCAAAAGGGAATCATTGTGATGAACACTCCGGGAGGAAACACGATTGCCACAGCTGAATTGACTTTTACCCACATGTTGTGTGGTACCCGTGCAATTGTTCGCGGAGCGACTGGCATGAGAGAAGGTTTGTGGGAGCGCAAGCAACTCAAGGGGGCTGAACTTCGCGGAAAAACTCTTTCAGTCCTTGGTCTTGGAAGAATTGGAGCAGAAGTGGCCAAGCGGGCTCAGGCTTTTGAGATGAGGGTGATTGCTTATGATCCTTATCTCACCGAAGACCGGGCCAAAGAGATGGATTTGGAAAAAGTCGAGTTGGAACAGGCTTTTACCGAAGCGGATTATATTACGGTTCATATGCCCATGACCGATCAAACAAAAGGGATGGTCGACGCTGAAGCCTTCTCCAAAATGAAGGATGGCGTTCGCGTTTTTAATTGTGCGCGTGGTGGGATTATTGATGAAAAAGCCCTATTAGAAGCATTGAGATCGGGCAAGGTTGCTGCTGCCGGGTTAGATGTTTATGAACAGGAACCGTTGCCTGAAGATCATCCATTCCGGAATGAAGAAAATTTAATCCTTACTCCCCATTTGGGTGCTTCTACGGCAGAGGCACAGGAGAGTGTGGGAGTGGAGATCGCTGAGGCTGTGGCCGAAGTGCTACAGGGTGGAAGAATCCGCAACGCAATCAATATGCCATCTATTGACCCGAAGGATTTAGAAAGCCTTAGCCCATACCTAGATCTTTGTCACCGTTTGGGTGCATTTGCGAGGCAAGCCGCAAAAGGATCCGTTGAATCTATCAAAATTTCATATTTTGGAGGAATTGTCGATTTTGACTGCGTTCCTTTAACGCGAGCGGTGCAAAAAGGATGGCTTTCCGGTGTGGTCGGAGATGAAGGAGTCAATGATGTGAATGCACCTTTCAAGATAAAAGACCTCGGAATCAAAGTGGAAACCGTAAAATCTGCTGATTCAGTAGATTATAACGAATTGATAGAAGTTTGCACCGTTTCCAGTAATGGGGATCAGCGTTCAGTTCGAGGCAGTCTTTTGGGCAGAGGTAACGATCCGCGAATTGTGGAAGTAGACGGGCAGGCTATAGAGGTACGACCAGTGGATACCTTATTGGTTGTAAAGAATGTGGATAAGCCCGGTATTGTTGGAAAGTTGGGAACCATGCTGGGTGATTTTTCAGTAAACATTGCAAACATGTCATTGAGTCGTGCAGACAAAGGCGAATGGGCATTAACAATTTTAGAACTGGATGATGAACCACCTGCCAATGCCCTGGAAGCCATAGAGCAGGATCCTGACATCAAGGAGGCCCGAGTCTCCAGGCAGGGATAATTATCCCCCAATTTATCTTTTAGCCGCCTCTTTTTTCCCATGTTTTCCCTCGAAACAGTCTCCGTAGTCATTGTCGGATACCTGTTGGGTTCGATACCATTTGGTGTTATCGTTGCGAAGAGAATGGGTGTAGATATATTCACCGTTGGCAGTGGTAATCCTGGAGCAACCAATGTCTTACGCTCAATTGGTAAGCCTGCTGGATATACAGTTTTTATTTTGGATTTTGTTAAGGGATTGCTGGCAACAGTCTGGTTCAAGTTAGGTTTGGTTGCCTTTTCCGGTGATCCGAACTTGGCCTTGTGGGGATTGCCTGCCGCCGTTCTGGGGCATACATATCCTCTGTTTACAAAGTTTAAAGGTGGTAAAGGAGTCGCCACCGCAATGGGAGGTTTGCTTGGAGTCATGCCTGGGTGCCTGCTTATTGGTCTGGTAAGTTGGCTGGTTATTTTTGTCACCACGAGATATGTGGCGGTGGCTTCGATTGGATTTGGTCTTAGCTTGCCAGTTTGTTCGATGGTTAGTTATTGGTCGGTAGAAGATAAGAGCGGCCAGCTGTCTAAGGTTATCTTATCACTCTTGATCATGGCCTGGATTGTATGGCGGCATCGGTCTAATCTGCAAAGACTGAAGGATGGAACCGAAAATCGATTTGAGCGAAAAACGAAGGACTAACCCCTTACTTCCTAAAAGATGAACGCAGAAAATAATATCCAAACTATAAATATCGGGATACTCGGATTTGGTACCGTTGGCCAAGGCACATGGAAGCATTTAGAGGAAAATGGTCAGTTTTGGCAAAAAATTCTCGGTGTTCAGGTCATTCCGCGACGGGCATCTGTTCGCTCATTGGATAAGCAAAGGAAAGTAAAGATCCCCGCTTCTGCCCTCACAACTGACTCACAATCAATTGTGGATGATCCTGAAATTGATTTAATTTGTGAGCTTATCGGAGGAATTGAGGAGGCGAAGAGCCTAACCCTTCGTGCGTTTGAAAAGGGGAAGTCTGTGGTTACCGCCAACAAGGCACTGATCTGTGAACACGGAGATGAGTTGTTTGAGGCGGCTGAAAAAGCTGGTGTGCAGTATGGTTTCGAGGCGAGCGTGGCCGGTGGTATCCCCATTATAAAAGTTCTGCGTGAAAGTATGGTTGCCAACGAATTTCCATTGATTTACGGGATCCTCAACGGTACTTCCAACTACATCCTCACGCGTATGGAGAAAGAGGGAGTATCCTTTGAGGAAGTTTTGACTGATGCCCGTGAGCTCGGTTATGTGGAGGCAGACGAAGCACTTGACCTTGATGGGGTAGATGCTGCCCATAAAGCTGTCATTTTAGCTTACCTCGCTCATGGAATATGGGTTGACTTGGAAGACATTACAGTGGAGGGAATTCGTCGAATTTCGATAGAGGATTTGCAAGCGGCGCGTAAGTTAGGATGTAAAATTAAGTTGATCGGAATGATCCGTCGAAATTTTGACAACAACCATATTTCAGTTGGCGTTTATCCCGCCTTAGTTCCCATGGATGAGATTATTGCCCGCACTGATGGAGTATACAACGGAATTAGTTTAACTGGTTCCGTTGTGGGCACGGTGGTTCTGACTGGAAGAGGAGCCGGGCAGGACCCAACTGCAGGTTCGGTAATTAGCGACATTGTGGATGTGGTGAAAGCAAAGAAGGGAATCTCCGGCGTCTGTAAATTAAGGCATGTTTCCCCCGAAGAGTGTAAGCCGGCAAAGGCTGTAGAGATCGAGGGGTCTTTTTACATTCGTCTAACAGTCGAGGATCGGCCGGGCCAACTCGCCAAAGTAGCTGATTGTTTAGCTGAACATGATGTAAGCCTGGCAACTGTTTCCCAAAGCCCAAAAAATGAATCTGCCACCGCCAGTGTGATTCTGACTACTCATGATACCAATGAACACTCCATGAGCATGGCAATTCAATCTCTTGAGAAGCTAGAAGGAGTGAATGAAAAACCCGTTTTGTTTCGAGTGTTTGATCCGAATTCATTTTCCAAAGAATGAGCATAATTGTAAAAAAATTCGGCGGAACTTCCGTCGGTGATGTTGATCGTATCAAGAGAGTGGCGAGGAGGGTCAAGCAGACCGTTAGCCAAGGGCATCAGGTGGTTGTTGTTGTTTCAGCAAGGTCTGGAGTCACTAATGAATTAATTGCCAGAGCCAAAGCCATTCAAAAGGCACCCTCAGATCGTGAGATGGATGTACTCATGACATGCGGAGAACAGGAGACCATTGCCCTGCTATGTATGGCACTCGATTCATTAGGCATTCCTGCGGTTTCCCGAACCGGATGGCAGGCAGGAATCATGACTGAAGGTTTACATGGTAAGGCTCGTATTCGTGAAGTCACGGGTGGAGACATCAGAAAGCAACTTAGAGCCGGCAATGTGGTCGTGTTGGCTGGATTTCAGGGAGTCAACGACAAGGGGGATGTTACCACCTTTGGTCGTGGAGGTTCCGATTTAAGTGCGATTGCCATGGCCGGTGCATTAAAGGCGAAGACATGCCAAATTTTTACTGATGTGGAAGGAGTGTTTACTGCAGACCCGAGAATTGTGCCGAATGCCTGCAAAATAGACGCGATCAATTACGAGGAAATGCTGGAATTGGCAAGCAGTGGCTCGAAAGTCATGCAAACCAGAGCCGTGGAATTTGCCCAGAAGCATAATATCCCTTTCGAAGTCCGTTCAACTTTTACCAGAAAAACAGGAACTAATGTGAAGAAAAATGTGAAATCCCTGGAGGACACGCTCGTAAGTGGCGTGGCCATCGATAAGAATCAAGTCCGTATCAGTATTACTGAGCTACCGGATCGACCGGGAGCAGCTGCAGCGATTTTCAAAGTGATGGCAGATGCTGGAGTGGTGGTCGATATGATCGTTCAGAATGTTGCCCGCAAGGGTAAGGCTAATCTCACTTTCACGGTTCCTTCAGAAGATGCATTCCGGGCTGAAAAAGCATTAAAGGAACACTTTGCGGAAGGAGTTGGCGGCAAACTTGGTAGGAGCACCAATATTGCCAAGGTGTCCGTGGTGGGTGTTGGGATGAGATCACATTCCGGAGTTGCATCCACATTTTTTGATGCTCTGGCTAACTCGGGAATCAACATGTTGATGATCAGTACATCAGAGATCAAGATATCAGTGGCGGTTAATCCGGACCAAGGTGATGAAGCTACTCGAGTGGCCCACCAGGCGTTCGGTTTGGGCAAGTAAACTCATTAGCAATTTTATTGGAACGAATTCGATGCGTTATAGAAGTACGCGAGGGGGGAGTTCGGTTTCTTTTTCTGAAGCAGTTGCTCAGGGGTTGGCACCGGATGGCGGACTCTACCTTCCCGAAGAGTTTCCGGATTTAAGCTCAGATTTAGAGGCTTGGGCTGACTTAGACTATCCTTCCTTATGCACTGAATTCTTTCGGTATTTTGCCACCGATCTTTCTACGGATGATTTGGAGAATTGCGTGCATTCAGCGTATGCAAAGTTTTCCAATAAGCACACAGCTCCCTTACATGAACTATCAAAGCATTGGAAATGCTTGGAGTTATTTCATGGTCCAACTCTTGCATTTAAAGACTTTGCACTTCAACTATTGGGTAATCTATATGAGGTTCAAATTGCAAGGGAAGGAAAAGCACTATGTGTATTAGGGGCCACATCGGGAGATACGGGTGCTGCGGCAATTTCGGGACTTTTGGGTAAAAAGGGAGTCACGGTCTTTATTCTTTACCCGAAAGGCAAGGTATCGCCCTTGCAGGAAATGCAGATGACTTGCACAGGAGCGGAGAATGTATTCCCCATTGCAATTGAAGGTACTTTTGATGATGCCCAACGTACGGTCAAAGAGCTTTTTGCAGACCTCGAATTTCGGGCAAGTGTTGATTTGTCAGCCGTCAATTCAATTAACCTAGCGCGTATTCTTGCTCAATCGGTCTATTATCTATACGCATGGTTAAAGCTTCCTTCCGAAGAAAGGGAATCCACTACTTTTGTTGTCCCCACAGGAAACTTTGGGAATGTATTCGCAGGTTGGCTGTTGACGAAAATGGGAATAAATATTTCTGAATTTCGAGTCGCTACCAATCAAAATGATGTGCTGCACCGGCTTTTTAAAAGCGGTGAGTATTCGCTCGGAGAAGTAAAGCCAAGCCTCGCTCCTTCGATGGATATTCAGGTAGCCTCCAACTTCGAACGCTTACTTTATTATTTTCTAAACGGAGATGCCCTGCGGGTATCCGATGTAATGAAGAAATTTCGTGAGGATGGGAAGTATTCATTTGATCATTTTGACATTTCTGGATTTTCCAGTGTGAGTGCTTCAGATAAGGAAATTCCCAGTCTGATTCAATCTGTTAAGCAGGAGTATGATTACCTGGTGGACCCACACACGGCCTGTGCATTCAAAGATTTAGATCCCGAGAAAAAAGCGGTGATTCTGGCTACAGCTCATCCCGCAAAATTCCCCGCCGTTTATCAACATGCAGGTATGGAAATACCTATCTCATCTTCTCTTGAAGCATTGAAAAGTCGGGAACCTTGTTCTTATGAAGTGTCGTTCGATGCTTCATCGGTTCGATCCTTCATTCTTGAGAAAATTTCAGGAAAATAAAAATGAGCATAAGTAAGCCTTCATTGCTTGCTTCTAGAGTCATAGTTTTCCGGAGTGGTGGGTTGGGAGATGTTCTTTTGACTCTGCCCTTACTTAGGGAACTAGAAAATCTATTTGAGGAGGTCATAGTTTGTATACCCTCTAAATATCATTTCCTACTTCAGGAGTTTTCCAAAAGACCAATATTATTTGATTTGGATCAAGGTGAGTTTGAATTGGAAAAATTAGCCAATGGTTCCCAAGTGATTAGTTTTTGGAATGATCCTACCTGGGTGAAAGAGTGGAAGGAAAAGGGTGCCACCGATGTCCATATTTTTAACCCCAGACCAACGGGTGGATGTCACTTCTCGCAGTCATTGATTGAGCGTTTTAGAAAACCAGTTGTTCGAGCAGAGCTAAATCAAAAATGGTTTACCAGACGAGCTGAGTCCACCAACGAGGGTTTACAAAACCTTTGGATTCATCCTGGCAGTGGGGGGAGTGATAAAAACCTGCCACTTTCGGAATTTCTTCATTTGGCTGAAAACTGGCTTGAAAAAAAACCTCAAAGTGAAGTTTTTTTTAGTTTTGGGGAAGCAGACTTTGATCTTCAAAATGAATTTTTAAAACTCACCTCCTGGAAAAACTCTAGGATTAAAACGAAATTATTCTCTTCCTTGCATGATTTCTTTTTCAGTTTGCGAAATCACGAAGGTGCGTTTGCCGGAAATGATTCCGGCCCATCCCATATGGCTGGTATGCTTGGAATTGAAACGCATGTTTGGTTTCGTTCTACCAGTTCAACGGTATGGGCACCTCTCGGGCCATCGGTGAGAATTTATCAGTCCGACTCGGTGCCCAGCAAAATTTTGTAGGATACGGAATCGATAAGGGCTTCCCAGCTTGCGGTGATGACATTATCACTTACCCCTACAGTCCCCCAAGTTTGATCGCCATCCGTCGATTCCACATGAACCCGGGTGATCGCATCGGTACCCAAATTACTTTCGAGAATACGAACCTTGAAATCAACCAGGCGTACCTCAGCAATAGTTGGGAAGTCTTCAACCAAGGCTTTGCGTAAAGCATGGTCCAGGGCAGAGACAGGACCATTCCCTTCGGCAACGGTATGCCGGGTTTCTTCGCCGATTTTTAGTTTTACTGTGGCTTCAGAAATGGCGTCCTCTTTTTCCGTATCATTACCAACCCCAACATGATAGCGGAGAACTTTAAATGCTTCCTCTTCCCCACGCAAAAAACGCCGGAGTAATAAGTCAAAGGAAGCGTCAGCCGATTCGTATTCATACCCTTTAAATTCAAGCTGCTTCAGTTCCTCAAGAAAAGATTTCATTTCAGGGGAACGGCCGTCCACATCCATTCCCATTTCCTTGGCCTTCATCATAATGCTGCTTCTTCCGGACATATCCGAGACAAGTACACGCGTGCGGTTTCCTACAAGGGCAGGATCGATATGCTCATAGCTTCTGGTGGACTTAGAAGCCGCATCTGCATGGACTCCACCTTTATGGGCGAAGGATGCAGCCCCCACATAGGGCGAGCGGATATCGGGTCGTAGGTTGGTGGCATCATCAACGAACAGGGAAAGGTCTCTTAACTTTTCCAAATGTTTGGAACAGTTGGTGGTGTAATCCATCTTGAGTTCCAGATTAGGGATGATGGTGGTAAGGTTGGCATTTCCATTGCGTTCTCCATACCCATTCATGGTTCCTTGCACCATGACAGCTCCTGCTTCGACACCAGTTATACTTACGGCTACGCCAACTCCTGCATCGTTGTGGCAATGCACCCCAATTTTAGAATTAGGAAATTTATTCACCACATCATTGGTGATCTCACGAAATGGGGTTACCAATTTTCCGCCATTGGTTTCACACAAGGTCAAAAAGTCCGCTCCGCCACGGCTGGCTGCTTCGAGAGTTGAGAGGGCATACTCAGAATTGTCTGAATACCCGTCAAAGAAGTGTTCCGCATCATAGACGACCTCTTTACCCTGTTCCTTGAGGTAGCGAACGGTATCTTCGATCATATTAAGATTTTCTTCGGGAGTTGTCCTGAGCACATCCGTAACATGGAGGAGCCAGGTTTTCCCAAAAATGGTAACCACCGGAGTGGACGCGTCGAGGAGGAGTTTAACCTGTGCATCTTCTTCAACGGGAGTGTTTGCCCGACGAGTGGAACCGAAGGCTGCAATGCGGGCATGGGAAAGTTGGAGTTCTTCCGCTTTCTCGAAAAACGCCATGTCCCGCGGATTACTGCCAGGCCATCCGCCTTCAATGTAATCGACCCCAAATTGATCAAGTTTTTTAGCAACGCGCATCTTGGCGGCTACGGTAAAGGAAACCCCTTCCGCTTGGGAGCCGTCGCGCAAAGTAGTGTCGTAAATAAGAATTTTCGAGGATGACATGGTAATCGGGTGTTTTGAAAAATAAATTGAAAGTGATTAAGTTTTACAGGATAGCCCTACGCCAACACGCAGGGCTAACGAATTCGACCAACAATAGAAATGGGAAAATGGGAAACTGACAACAAGGCTTTCAAGATACTGTAAGGTTATTTTTTCCTTTCAGGCTTGGCAACGGCAAACAGGTAGTCAACTTAAGGGATAAGAGAACAAATGACTAATAACAAGAATCTGCCTGCAGCTCTTTTTCGCTCAGTTCGAGCCAAGTTTTTTACTCATGTGGTGATCGACTACGGCCGATCTGAACCCATACGGATGAAAGGGTGGACTTTGTTGGTGTTGGCCCTCTTTCTATCGCGAAAAATCAAAACTTATGAGTGTAAGAGAATCGGGCTGGCCTTGCCACCCGGTGTTGCGGGAATTTTGGGAAACCTTGCCGTTCTCTTTGCAGGTAAAATTCCGGTTAATCTAAATCTTACTGTAAGCAAAGAGTCGATGATTTCCACCCTGCGTGAGGCTGAGATTGAGGTCATGCTGTCGGCAGAGAAGGTAAGGAAGAAATTCCCCGACTTCCCATGGTCCGACAATTTTATAGATTTGGGCGAATTGCTGGCAGTCGAAAAAACCAGGAAAGTGTCACTTCTTTTTTCTGCTTTGCAACTCTGGTTCCTTCCCAGGTTTGTGATGAAAAAATTTCAACTCAATCAAATCGAGAATAATCGTAAGGAAGCGGCACTTCTTTTTACCAGCGGCAGCTCAAGCCAACCCAAGGGAGTAGTATTAAGTGACGAAAATATTCTTTCTAATTGTGCACAGATGAATGCACTCGGTCTGTTTACTCCTAACATGTCTCTTCTGGGTAACTTACCTTTATTTCATAGTTTTGGTCTAACTGTAGGAACTTTTTTTCCCTTACTTTTTGGATTACGAATCGTTGCAGCTCCTTCACCTCTTGATTATAAAAGTAGTTTGCGGGCCATTCGGGAGGGTAGGGCAGAGGTACTCCTTGGCACACCAACTTTTCTTAGAGGATATCTTCGCAAGGCTAAAAGTGATGATTTTAAAAGTGTGCGTTATGTGGTGGCAGGTGCTGAAAAAAGCCCACCTGATTTAATTAATATTTGGGAGAATGAGTTTGGTTGTGAATACTTGGAAGGATATGGACTCACTGAATGTTCTCCGGGCTTATCTTTCAATTTGCCAGGCTCCGGGAAAAAAGTTGGATCTGTTGGTAGGTTGATGAAAAATATCGATGGAAGGACGGTCGATCCAGAAACAGGAGATGTTTTAGAAAAAAATGAGACGGGTATTTTGTCCTTCAGGGGACCCAATATTTTTGCGGGATATCTCAATAATTCTGAAAAGACAAAAGAAGTATTTTCAGATGACGGGTGGTTTATAACGGGAGATTTAGGCCGAGTGGATGAGGATGGATTCTTGTTTATCGAAGGAAGACTGTCCCGGTTTTCCAAAATAGGAGGAGAAATGGTTTCACATGAATCCGTGGAGGATGCCATTACAGGACTTCTTTCAATGGATGGTCACACGAACGATGATATCGTTTGTGCGGTCACCGGAATCGCAGACGAATCCAAGGGGGAATGCCTTGTCCTGCTCACAACTTCCGAAGTTAACTCCAGATGGTTGGGAGAAGAACTACGAAATAACGGAGTCCCCAATCTTTGGATTCCTAAACAAATTAAGCAAGTTAAGGAAATTCCAGTTCTTGGAACTGGTAAGTTAGACTTACGAAAACTTAAAGAATTAGCAGAAAACTAGCCCCGAAAGCTATCGTTTTCCTATTTGCATATTTCCAATCAAATCTGGAACACCAACATTTAATTTCTGGGCCTGGGCAAGCATAGTCATACTGGCTTCCA
>JBMYOA010000047.1:0-11628 GCA_049598825.1 Opitutales bacterium
CAACGGAACCAAATGCGTCCAAGGTAGACTGAATCATTTGGTCCACATCTGCTTTATTAGTTACATCACAACGAGCAAAACGGGCTTCCCCCGGACCAGCATTGGATGCTTCGTCTGCTGCCTTCTGCCCGGCTTCTTCCGAGAAATCAGCAATCATTACTTTCGCACCGACTTCAACAAATCCTTTGGCTACGGCCAAACCGATTCCGGCGGCACCTCCCGTAATGACTACCACTTTGTTTTCCAAATCAGTCCATTCCATAGTTTTATCTCCTTGAATTTTTAAATTAAGTTAAATTGAGAGGGTGTGGTAAACCATACCCTTGATAAAGTGCTTCTTCGACTTTTCGCGACCAGCATTGTCCATTTGAATCAAGTTCCTTGGCGGCTTCGGTCAATGCACGGGAGACATGCTCCGGCTTTCCCTCTGACGCTTCACGAAATGCATCTGAGGAAATCTCGACATAGGGCAAATCTTCTAATTCAGTGAATGAATAAAAGGATCCGAAAGGCTGCTCCGCTTCCACTTTTTCCATCATTTGGGGAACCGAGGACAACCCGCAAACGCCTTTGACCATCCAGTCAAAACTCACAGGGTTATTTGCCTGTTCTATCATATCATCGGAATGAGGCTCAGAGGTGTTGGTCATATGCCAAGGAACATTTTTTCCGCAAATCTGGTGCCTGGATACATAATGAGCCTGCCTTGATCGGATCGGGGCCGTCAGGTTGCCGTCAATGAAATTAACCGCGGCAGAACGAGCCAGTCGCGATTCAATTGCTTCATACCGGTCCTCCGCCTGCTTGCCAGTGCCACCAATGAAAACATCCGTAAGTAGGGTATTGTCTTCAGATTTGACCAATCCCGCAGGCAAGGCCTGTTCATCTTCCGTAAATACATGAGTGCCATCCGGCAGCTTTTGCAGGTAGGCCAGCAGTCGCTCTTCCATACCCTCAAATCCGAAAAAACCTACTTTAGGCTCTCGGGCAATTCCGCGATAACGGGCAGGATCATTGGGAGCTACATTATGGTGCATTGCCAAAAAGTTTTGTGAGACTTCCTCCTCTACACTTTCATAAACGGGTGCTGCTGCTATAGGCATTTCGATTAAAAGATCGGGATCGACCGCACCGGCATAGCTGTTTAAATTTCCACCATCCGCAAGAATTGAAACTGCCTGCTCGTAGGTCTCCTGCGAGGCATAATTCGTCCAGACCACATCCGATTTTCCATACTCAGTCAATTTATCGATAATTGCAGGATCCTTCCGGTCGACCAAAACCACACGGGTACCCCTTTCCCTCAAATCGCGGATCAGGGCATACTTTTCCATCTCATCCAATTTTGATTTGGAACCAGTGACATAAACGACCTTCGGTAATTCATCATCCGCGACACTCGCGACAATTGTAAGATTAATCATCGCCATCCTTGCCGTACCCGAAAGGTAAGTCACGATTGCACGGGGAGGTACTCCGTAAGCAAACTCTCCCTGCTGATCAATTGTGAAAATATGTTTATTGGTACCGTAATTACAGGCAAAAGGCTCCGCATGAGCCAGTGATATCAAACTGGTATTCTCATGGGGAGAGACCCGATTGAACAAACTTCCAAAGCCCTGCGAGCTGACAAAATCGGGTGCTCCGGCAGGAATACGGTTAAACTGACGCAATCCACCCAGATACCGGTATGAATAGCCGAGGGCGGCGAGCACACCATCAGAAACGGGCTCAAATTGCAGAGGATCAATCGGTTCACTGGCATGGCCGGGTGTGATAACCACCAAGTCCCCTACTTTTACTTTAGAGCCCTCAGGAGCCTGTAGCACAATCTGAAGGGTTTCATGACCCAAGGCGATACGATCTGCTCCCGATGGCACCCGGGCATGTGCGTCGAATTGGCGAATAGCCTTTGCATCCGATGCGCAGCGGCAATTGCCCAGGCTTGCGAGAAGAAAGTCCCCTCCCCCAACACTTGAATCCGGCAAATCATCTTGGAGAAGCTCAATCCGGTTTGGACCGGTTAGAAAAACTCCACGATGAGTCTTTTGGGCTGCCTCGAGCAGCTGATCCGAACGTTGCAAAAGGGTTTGAGCCATTGGTTCGCTCATCAGTTATCTACTCCTCTTTGGACAATTTATATGAGAATCAAACCCCGCCACGCTGACGCTTAATCAACTCACCAGTGGTTGGGTTGGTGGTTAATTGATGGCCGGGCAAAGGAAGAATCCGATCATGAATTGCATCAATCATCCAGGAAGGTTGTGGGAAGAAATCACTCTCCACTTCCGCACAAGGAGTAATCCAGTTACGGGAACCCACCACAACGGGGGGAGCATCGAGATCATCAAAAGCAAGCTGGCTGATCTTGGACCCAATATCATGCAACACCGAACCCCGCTCGCATGCATCTGAAGAAAGCAAAACCTTTCCGGTTTTCTGTACGGAAGCAATCAACGGATCATAATCCAACGGACTGATGGAACGGCAATCAAACACATCACAGGTGACTCCGTACTTCTGCTCTAAAATATCGGCAGCTTCCAATGCTCGGTACATGGTGGCTCCAACTGTGATCAAAGTAATATCTTTTCCTACCCGTCGCTGGGCTGGAGGACCAAAAGGAACTTCATAATACTCGGCAGGGACTTCTTTTTCGAAAAGTTCCCCGATATCGTAAAGTCTTTGACTCTCGAAGAAAATAACAGGATCACTTCCGGCAAGTGCGGTATTCAGCATACCCTTTGCATCATAAGGCGTGGAAGGAAAGACCACTTTCAACCCAGGAATGTGATTTACCAATGCACACCAATCCTGAGAGTGCTGCGCCCCGTATTTTGAGCCCACCGATACCCGCAAAGTGACCGGCATTTCCAAAATACAGGCGGACATACTTTGCCACTTTGCCAATTGGTTGAAAATTTCATCACCTGCACGACCCATAAAGTCACAGTACATCAACTCAACCAAGGCACGTCCCCCTTCGAGTGCATACCCGCATGCGGTGCCCACGATCGCTGCTTCCGAAATCGGTGAATTGAAAAGGCGATGATATGGAAGCGATTCGGTTAACCCGCGGTAGCAGGCAAAAGCACCGCCCCAGTCACGATTTTCTTCTCCGTATGCAACCATGGTCGGATCCGTTTCAAAACGGTGTAAGGCGGCTTCGAAAATAGCATCCCGGTATTGAAAGACTTTGTTCTTCGAAACAGGCTTTCCGTCAATCACCCCTGCCCTCGACTTTTTGGCCAAGGCCTGAACCCGGGGATTCTCGTCATGAGCAAGCAGCAATTCTGGCTTACGCTCCGGGTCATAACTTTCACGCTTACGACTGGAGAACATCAGTCCCGCAATCTTCTCGGATGGAAGCCTTGGAGAGACTTCCAAGTCCGATGCCAGCCCAAATGCCTTGGTCATGGCTGCAACCACATCACTCTTGCGTGAGGCTATCGCTTCCTCGTTCAATATTCCCGCATCGCTCAATTCCTTGGCATAAGAATTAATCGGGTCAAATGATTGCCATGCCTCAATTTCCTCCTTAATTCGATAGGAAGAAGCGTCGGAAGGCGAATGTCCGGAATAACGATAAGTAACGGTCTCCAGCAGAATGGGGCCTTCGCCTTTTTCGATCAGTTCCCTCTTCCGGCGAATTGCATCAGCCACCGCAAGTGGGTTATAGCCATCGACTCTTTCCGCATGCATGGATTGCGGGTTTACCCCGGCACCCACACGGGCAAGATAATCAAACGCCATGGTTTCACCGGCAGTCTGTCCACCCATGCCGTAAAAGTTATTCATGAAATTGAAAATGATCGGCAAACCACCCTTCATCGATTCTTCCCATAATTCATGGAATTGACGCATCGAAGCAAAATTCATCGCTTCCCAAGTTGGTCCACAACCCATGGACGCATCTCCAATATTGGAAATGACCAAGCCGTTTTTCCGATTCACTTTTTTGAAGAGAGCAGCCCCAGTGGCGATATCAGCCGAACCACCCACAATCGCATTATTGGGAAGAATACCAAACGGAGGGAAGAAGGCATGCATCGATCCGCCCAATCCACGATTGAATCCATTCTCGCGACCGAAAATTTCGGCCAAAGCACCATAAAGAAGAAAATCTCTGGCTAGCTGTTTCACATCGGACGCCCCATCTTTTTCAACGACCCGGAAGCAATCACCTCCGAGAAAGTCTTTCATAATGGTAAGCAGGCTGTCATCATCTAGCTTACGAATGGCTGACATCCCCTTGGCAAGGATTTCCCCGTGTGAACGGTGAGATCCGAGAATATGATCATCCACATCCAGAAGAAACGCCTGCCCGACCGCTGAGGCCTCCTGACCGATAGAAAGGTGAGCGGGACCCTTGTGATCATACTCAATCCCCTCGTACGAGCCCTGCGTCTTGATGCTTTGCAGCATGCTCTCAAACTCACGGATCAGAAGCATATCTTCATAGATTCCGAGGAGAGCTTCTTCTCCATAGGTTTCTTTCTCCTTGGCTAGATCATTCTGATATTGATTCAAGGGAACTTCCGCAAAAGGAATGCTCCCCGCTTGGCGTTCTTTGGTAGGTTCTACAATTTGTGACTTCGGCATAGCGAAAAAGGTTTAAGGATTATGACTTGAATAAAATTAACGAACGGCCATGAAGACGTCCTTGATGATTTCGGAGGTCGTTGGATGTGGGAATACAATTTCTTCAATCTCTTCTTCCCGAAGTTCCGTCTCCAACATGGCGGTGGCTCCAAAAATCATTTCGGAACATGCACCACCGACCATATGCACTCCTAAAAGTCTGCGGGAATCGGCCTCGAGGACGACTTTGCAGAATCCGGTTTCGTCCGGATTTTCAGCAATGTAACGGGCATTGATGGCCATCGGTATCCGGCCGACTTTCACCTTAATCCCGCGAGCCTCTGCTTCTTCTTTGGTCAACCCAACCACCGCAACTTCGGGGCTGGTGTAGACCACGGCTGGCATTGAATCATAACGCATATGATCCTTGCGGCCGGTAATATTATTAACCACGACTTCTGCCATTCGGCTGGCGGCATGGGCCAGCCAGGCCTGCCCGGTGACATCACCTGCTGCCCAAAGCCCGGGAATATTGGTGGCTCCACGATTATCCACCCGGACACCCCCACGATCATCAATATCGAGTCCCAATTCTTCGAGACCTAAATTTTTGGTATTTGGTCTTCTTCCGGTTGCCACGAGTACCAGATCCGCTTCCAATTCATTGGATCCGGAATCATCCGCATAGCTCACCTTGTCTGCACTGATCGATTCGACCTTTGCTCCAAGATTAAAAGTGACGCCCTTCTTGGCCAATCCCTCTCGTAAACTTGCGGAGACTTCTGGATCTAAATTCGGGCAGATTTCAGGCATCGCTTCGAGAACCGTTACCTGCACCCCAACCGAAGCATACATGCATGCAAACTCACAGCCAATGACTCCTCCGCCAACCACGACCAAATGATTCGGAAGGGTCTCCCGTAAAAGTATGCCGCTTGAATCGACCACATGTTCAAGATCGACTCCGGGAATCGGTGGGATGGCGGGTGAGGATCCGGTGCAAAGCAAAATGTCGGTAGCCTCATGAGTTTCCCCATTAATTTCCACTTGTGAATTCGGAAGCAATTTAGCTTCCCCTTCGACCACATCCACTTTGTATTTTTTCATGAGGCCGGCAATACCATCCCTCATCTTATTCATCACATTGTTTTTATGTTCGTGGGCCTTGGGGAAATCAAAAGTCAAACCTTCGGCCTCAACCCCAAAGATCGAACCATGCTTGGCATGATGATAAGTCTTCGCAGCCTGTAGTAAAGTTTTGGATGGCACACATCCCTCGTTCAAACATACGCCGCCCAGTTTACTCTTTTCAACAAGTAATACTTTCTTTCCCGCCGAGGCGGCTTTTTTGGCGGCAACATACCCTGCGGGTCCTGCACCGATTACAGCAAAATCATATTTCATAAATTTTTAAATTATTCGTTGGTTATTGAAAGGGGTTGTCCAGGATTCTCTTCGAGCTGACTGACCAGAGTCTGCAGAAACCTGGCGGCCGGAGCACCATCCACCGCCTGGTGGTCAATGGTTAAGCTCAGCGGAAGGAATTCAGCATATTCAATTTCTCCGGATTCCAGGCGTTTTGGTTTCAGTTCAATCCCACCCACTCCGAGAATGGCAACCTCCGGCACATTCAGGACCGGTGTGAATGTGGAAACACCGAGCATCCCGAGGTTGGTCAGGGTGCAGGATCCTCCGGAGAGATCGTCCGGCTGGATGGTTCCTTCGCGGCAGGCAATCGCCAGTTTTTTAATCTCGGCAGAAAGGGCTTCCAGGGAAAGTTCGGACGCCTCCTTGACGACGGGAACCATTAATCCACGCGGAGAATCCACCGCGATACCGAGGTGGACTTTTTCAAACACCGCGAAACGGTTGCCGAGGAAATGAGCGTTTAATTCAGGATGGGCACCCAGTGCCTGAATTTGGGCATAGGCGATCAGATCATTGATTGAAATCTTGGACTTACCCGCCTCCACTCTTTCCTTGCGATAAGCCTGAGCAGCGGTCAGTTCAAAATGAGTATTGAGAGTTAACTGGGCCGAGGTTTGCAGGGATTGAATCATCCTTTCAGCAACGAGCTTGCGAATTCCCTTCACCGGCTCGACTTTGGCTCCCTCAATCGCACCGGGCTCCCTCATGTCGGATGCAAGAGCCATACCGGCAAGTCCTTTTCCGCGGATGGGAGCTTCAAGACCGTCCCTTGCTTTGGAAACGGCACTGGCGGATAATCGTGGTCGGCCGGATATCACCGCTTCCACATCCCGCTCAATCACTCGACCGTTTGGACCGGTTCCCTCGAGAGTTTCGGGATCGAGGCCGTGACGAAAGGCAAGCTTGCGTGCTCTTGGGCTCACTCCTGCACTCACTCCACCCGTTGCCATCGTACTCGCAGAAACAGGGGCTGCAACACTGTCCGATGAGGCAGGTGCAGCTGCTTCCGTAGCCTGAGGGGCGGAAGAAGGCACTTCGGCAGCAGCCGGTTCAGGAGCGGAGGTTGCACTCCCGTTGTCCGGGCGAAATTCCTCCACATCTTCCCCGTCGTTTCCAACAACCGCGACATTGGCCAAGACTGGCACATCATCATCCGCCTCCCAGAAAAGGGCGAGCACCGTGCCGGCGGCGGTTGATTCCAAGTCAAAACTTGCTTTGTCGGTCTCGATCACCGCAAGGACATCTCCTTCCGCGACCTGATCTCCAACATTTACTTTCCACTCGGTCAGAATACAACTTTCTACCGATTGTCCTTGTCGAGGCATAATTATGGGTTCAGCCATGAGTAATTTCCTATTTCAGTATTATTAATTTCAGGGCAAACGAACTTTGATTCCCCGTTTGCGCAAAGTTTTGGTAAAGTGTTTGGGTATCGCCGGATCCGAGATCAAAATATCCACCTGATCCCAGTCGGATACCCGGGCAAAGGAAACCTTATCCGCCTTGGTGGCATCAGCGAGCAGAATTACTTGCCCCGCATTTTCCGAAACCACTCTTTTGACATAGGCTTCATTTGGATCCGTGGTGGTGATTCCATTCTTAAGACAGAAACCCATGGTTCCCATGAACGCCTTATCCACCCGGATTTGTTCAAGAACGACCGTACTCAATGGACCGACCATCGTCTGACTGATTCGGCGGAATTCGCCTCCGGTAAAAATAACCCGGGGTCCGCTATCCGCTAATTCCTCCATCGCCCGCACGGAATTGGTGACCACCGTTATGTCCGTCCGTTGCTTCAGAAGTCTCGCAAGAAATAAAGTGGTGCTTCCCCCGTCCAAAAAAACGGATTCCTCATGCCCAACCAAGGTTAGTGCATCCTCGGCGATTTTCTTTTTCTGTTTGCCTGCGAGATTGGTCTTATCATCAAAAACAGACTCCTCGAGCCGGCTTTCCATGGATACGGCTCCTCCATGGACCCGCTTAACCTTTCCCTCCTCTTCCAGGATTTCCAAATCCCGACGGATGGTCGCGACTGAAACCTTGAGGTTTTTCCGTAAATCTTCCACCCGGGCAACCCCACCATCGCGAACGAGGTTACGAATACGATCCCGTCTCTCAGGGGCAAGGGCTGGATGGGCTTCTTGAATCATAATGATCGATTTCGATTGATTTTGATCGTTTCTGAATGAAACGCAACCCTGAATGGGTAAATTTGGACAGAATTTTCGAACCTACGAAACAGGGGTAAGAATATTCTTCCGTATTGATTCCATCTCTTCTCCGCCTGCCTGGTCATGCCAGGCCAAATCAAGGGCAGCCTGAAGAGTTTGGGTATTTTTCGTCATCTGGATTTCCTCCAATCCCTTGCGGGCGACTTCCACCATTCTTTGAGGGTTTACACCCGCATCTACCGCATACCGGATCGATCCAATCAAACGGTCATCCCACCCAAGCTTACGAATGGGATCACGGGTAACCCGATCGATCGGATCCCGTAAATAAGGATTAACCATCCGCTGAAGAGCATCTTCCGCATATTCAGAAAAACCAGTTTCAGAAAATAAACCGTCAGGAAACCCGGAAAATTTATGTCGAAGCCCCACTCCCGCCTCCTTGACAAACGCCTCTTTTGCCCAATCCATCAATGCCGGGTCCTGTCTGACCTCATGCATAAAGCTCATTCCCTGTTCCCTCGCCTTGATACCCAGGCAATAATGAATTGCGTTATGACCATGAAACTTGGTTAAGGCAAAAGGGTCCAGATCCAGCTTTGGGATAAACTGGGTTATTCCACGATCAAACCCGCTGGGTGTTTTCTCCTCAATCAAAATTTGATCAAATGCCTCAACCAAAAATGATTTCGAGGAGCCAGGAGTGACTTCCGCTAATTTCTCTTCGGCAATTCTTTTCGAATCCGTCACCACCGAGCACATTTTGGCGATCACGGTTTCCGAAAAGCTTACCTTCCCATCCAAAGATGTTGAAACATACTTGTTGCACGCTTCCTGTAAGCGGGCAGCAGCCCGCCCGTCATTTTCAGCGGCATAGACCACCGCCGGGGGGCTATCTGATTTATGCAGTTTTTTCTGCAAGCCTTCCGCAAGCAGGGAAGCCACTGATGCCTTTCCTCCTGCATCATAGAGGGTATAGCTGGGCAGGGCGGTGCATAGTTCATTGGCGGAAGCAATCGCATCCACCAGTTTTTCCCTATCCTCAGGGATCAAAGGATTAAGAATTTCCAATCCCGATACTTCCACCAGGCGGACATGATCCGGCTCAGCGACATTGCAGGCATAAGTTCCCCCAGACTTCCGAATCTGCTCAACGGCAGTGGAATCGATTTCAGAAACCACCAAACGGGAAAAATTTCCTGACCTGTAAGCTTCAGGAAGAAAAAGACCTCCCTGAATGGCCCCAAAACCGAAGCCTACGAAAGTCTTACCCACGTGAGGCAAGTCCTATGCAGACATTACCCGCTCAGCCAACGAAATCACTTCTCCGCTACCGAGAGTGTCCGACAGATCATTCTGCAAGGCTTCATCTCCACGGGGAGAAAAGATTTCCCCAAAACGGGCATAAAATTCATTTTTGGCGGACACGCTGGCGAACTGATCATCCGCCCAGGGGCTCAGATAACCCATCCCGGCATGTCTCTGCAGAGTGGAATGGGCGTGCAAAATTCTCGATCCTTCCAAAAAGAATGGATGCATCGGCTTGAGCTCGTCCGAATCAAAGTCGTCGACAAATTTTTGTCCCGGGCTGTTCATCTCGGTACCACCAAGAAGGGGCATATTCAAATCCTTGCAGATCTCGACCACCTTTTGAAGGTTGGTTAATTTTTGATCCTTCGTACCAGGAGTGTAGTTACGGTCTGGAATGATATTGAAAACGGCCACACCGGTGGAACGGGCCACCTCGAGCAACTCTTCGATCGCTTCTTCCCCGGCAGAGCATCCGTCCAGCCAGGTCATGGTGGGTAAAGCTCCGCATTGCAGAACAAATTCATTCATTTCAGCCATGTTGGGGAAGGATCCTGAGTCAGGCTGCACATACCCTGCCCCCCCCTGTTTCATGGTCTTCGCCCGGATCAGATCCGTCATGCCCCGCCCATCCGGAACATCCTTTAAATCTTCAGCGGCTACGCCGAGTTTTTCACTCCAAAAATTTCGCAAAGCACTTTCCTCGGAATACTGGGAAGCGGCTTTCCGTGCATAAGCCAGGCAAAGATGGCGTTCGGTGGCGTTACCCTTGGGAACCAAAGGCATCACATCCTGCTCATAATTTAATTCCAAGGGCGAAAGAAAAGCATTTACACGCTCGACCATAGCCCGGTTTCTTTGCTCAGAGGTTTGTCTCATCCCATCAAGAAATGTCTGTGCCTCCGTCGGGATCTCGGTAGTGGTAAAGCCGGTACCCATGTGGTAACTAATTCCCGGTTCTCCCGGAGAGTTGATCACCCGGTCGGAAAATTCGGGAACAAATACCCGTGACTCAATCCCCACACAGGCTTTTAAATCAAGCAAACGGCTGGCTTGCCAAAATTCCTCCAATCCGTCGAGAACATCAAAGTCCACGATACCGCCCATCTCCAAGCCCGCCTTTTTTGCCTCCAGGGCAAAACGGCTGGGTGAATATCCTTTGTAATTGAAAGAATAAAAGGTGTGGGCATGCGCGTTTACCCAGGTAGTGGGAGGCGGGAAATCGGACTCCGCGGCTTCTTTTCGCAAAGCTTCCGCCCGGACGTTTGAATCAAAATGGCTGCAGGGATCTTCCGAATTCATAATATCCTACCCTTGATCTCGGAAAATGAGCCGAAGCTCAAGGACGAAAAGTTTTTTTACGATTCGTCTTCGCCGATTCCAAATTCCTCAGCCAGGGCAAGACACTCATCCAAAGAACGTAATCCATCGGTACAAGTGGGATCGGACATGCAGGCCGTTGCGGCACAGGTACCGGTCAGCAAGGACTTCTCGAGGGACCAATTTTCATGAACTCCGTAAAGGACTCCTGCACAGAAAGCATCCCCGGCCCCGGCGGCCCCCTTGATATATCCCTTGGGTAAGGCGAGCGATCCATGCCATACCTTTTCTCCCTCTTTCGACTGGGCATAGGAACCTTCGGGGAAGTGAATGGCGACTAATTCCCCAACACCCAGCTCGAACAGTTTACTGGCGGTCTCCTCGATTCCATCATTTAAAAGTTTTCCATCTTCGCGTACCTGCACACCGGTGACTTTACTGCCTTCGACTTCATTAAGAATGCAGACATCCACCTGTTTCAGGGCCGGTCCAATAATCCGGGCAAACCGGTCACTATCCTCACTGACCACATCGATACTGGTTTTCATACCAGCCGCCCGGGCTTTAGCCAAAAGAGCGGCTCCCACCGTGCCATGCTCCGGGTCTTCCTGATCAATCGCATCGAGGAGCAGCAAATACCCAAGATGGAAAATCTTGGCTGAACTGGCCGCGAAATCGATCTCGGACCCATCCCAGGTGGCATTGGCTCCCCGGTTATGAAAGAAAGTTCTTCTTCCCCCATCCCGCTCGGTCATCACATCAGTGTAGGAAGTGCTGGTACCCGGAGATACGGAAATAAACTTAGGATCAATCTTAT
>JBMYOA010000048.1:0-11279 GCA_049598825.1 Opitutales bacterium
TCCACTACTTAAACAGTGGAGACTGGGTTGAATCGAACTCAGCAATAGTTGAAGAAAAAGACGGAAGCTTAGAGGTTTTAGATTACGAGCAATTCTGTAAAAAGTTGGATGAACATAAAAAGACTACATTTTATCCACGAGCCAACTTCACCGCAGCTAGCAAAGTAGTTTCAAAAAGACGCAAGACGATTACTCAAAAAATAGACTCCCTAAATTAAACTTACTTTTTTACGGCTCAACAGGAATAAGAATTTATAATTGCAACCTTTCTAATTCTTTCTGGTAAAAGTTTATATACTGTTATCCTTTTCTTTTGCGTGGTGAGTTATTTCGTGACTAGGTTTCCCATTCATGCAAAAGATCTGGGTATTTTTTCTGTTAAGTCATTTTACAGTTTGCGGACAAATTAAACTGGTTATTAAGGGTTCAGACACCCTTGGGTCTAAAATGATGCCCAAACTAGCAGAAGCTTTTTCCAATAAAAACCCCGGGACACAATTTGAAATAGCAGCTGAAGGAACTTCAACAGGAATATCTGCCATCATAGACGGAACTGCAGATATTGGAATGTCCAGTCGCGAGATTAAGGGTCGCGAAAGAGCTTCAGCCGGAGCAAATGGAGTGCGTCTCTATCAGACAGTTGTGGCAAGGGATGCAGTAGTGGTGATCGTCAATGCACAAAATCCATTAACTAAAATATCGGCTAAAGACCTTGAGAGAATCTTTACAGGAGATGTAACCAATTGGAGCTCTATTGGTGGTCGAAGCGGAATTATTTCTGCATATACTCGTAATACATCATCAGGAACTTATTCCTTTTTTCAAAGAGAAGCACTTTCCAATCGCGATTATGGAATCAATACGCAGAAACTAGTTGGGAACGAACAGATAGTTGTAGAGGTAGCTAATAATCCCCATGCGATTGGTTATGCTGGTTTGGCATTTACTCAAGTAAAAGGAATTAAAACAATCGCAGTGAATGGTTATCTTCCCAGTACTGAAAATTTCAAAACAAGTTATGGTCTTTCGCGGACACTTTCATGTGTGACGAACGGAAAACCAACTGGCCGAACAAAAGAATTTATAGACTTTTTAACAAGCGCAGATGGTCAAAAAATTATTTCCAGCACAGGTTTTCTTGCATTACCAATGCCTAAAAACTAACTTTTTGTGAAATCTACCGCCGTAGAGCATTAATGTCACATGATTTTTCTTCCATTGTTACAAAACTGTTACGATTATATGATAAAAGGAATATCTAATCTTTTTCAATAATATGATCCAAGACTCTACTTTTGAAACAACTTCCCACTCAGTTCTTATTATAGACGACGAAGAAGCCATCTGCGAAATGATCGACTTCAAACTCAGCAAGGAAGGATACCGAGTATCATGGATCACGAACCCTCTTGAGGCAATTGGGAAAGCGAGAGATTTTGAGCCTGATATCATAATTTTGGATGTAATGATGCCAGAACTTGATGGGTTTCGTCTTTGCAGCATGCTTCGAGTAGATGGAGTGCTCAAGCATGTGCCTATTCTTTTTCTAACCGCAAAAAATGAGGTAGAAGACCGAATAAAAGGTTTTAATCGCGGAGGTGATGACTATCTTACTAAACCATTTGACAACCGAGAATTAGTAGCTCGAATAAGGGCTATCCTTAGCCGAAGTCTTCGAAAACAAGAGGCATTGCAAGGAAAACTCAATGGTGGAGGAATCAGCCTAGACCCAGAGTCTCACGAGGTCACCATCGGCGGCTCAGTGGTAGATTTAACCAATACAGAATTTCGCTTACTCCACCTGATGATGGAAAGAATTGGACGGGTACAGACCAGGGAAAATCTTCTCGTAAATGTTTGGAATTATGATTCTGAAATTGAAACTCGTACTGTCGACAATCATATCGGGCGACTGCGGGCTAAATTAGGTGATAAAGGTGATTTCGTCAAAACGGTAAGAGGAGTCGGATACAAGTTTCTTGTGGATTGATCCACACCTCATCCACATACTTGTAGCATGTGGACAATCCTAGCTATTGCTTTTGGTTTTATATCTCTTTTTCTTTGGGTTCAAAAACGCGCAACCCAGAATATTATTGCAGAGATTCTCTTGGCTCTGGAAAAAGGCCATAATCTGATACTGGAAAAATCACCCCTTCTCTCTTCTTCTTTTTCTTTAAGTCGCTTTCAGAAAATTCTGGACGAAAATCGGAATAAAATTAGTTCACTGGAAAGCGAAAAAACTCAGAGGATCAACGAATTTAATGAAACTTTGGGCGGCATTTTAGACGGTGCCTTGCTCCTTGATTTTCGTCACACAGTTACATTTGCAAATGAGACTGCAAACCAGCTTCTTGCCGGAGGTCAGTCTTTGGTTGGGAGGAGGCTTGAATCTGTATTGGATTCAGCCCAAGTGCTGGAAATGATTGACCGAGTAAAAACTCACGGAAAATCAGAAAAGGCTGACTTTAATCTGATTATTGAATCTAGCAATTATGACTTCGAAATTACCGCTACCGTTATTTCTGATCTACAGGAAAATAATGAAAAACTCATCCTTCTGTTACTTCACGATGTAACAAAAATTAAAGGGGCAGAGCGTATGAGAAAAGATTTTGTGGCAAATGCCTCTCATGAACTCCGCACACCTATAACCATCATTAGAGGCTTTTGTGAAAACCTTCTTGAAGAAGATGATATCAAACCGGAACAGAACAAGCTCTTCCTCGAAAAAATACATAAAAATACATTGCGACTGCAGGCTTTAATCGATGACTTACTGAACCTCTCTGAACTCGAAGGCAGTGCGAATGCCATCTCTCAGACAAATAATAAATTATCCGAAGTTATTCTTGGTGTTGAAATGTATCTATCCGATAAAGCATTTGTTGATACAGATAAATTGATTTTTGATCTTTGCACAGAGGAAGAACCCTTCCCTTTTGACGCGGTTAAAGTTGCCGCAGCCATTAGCAATCTTATTGAAAATGCATTTAAGTACGCAGGCGACTTCAGTCAGATCCAAGTCTCAACTTTCCTGCATGAAGAAGCAGGAAATGATTGGATAACCTGTTCAGTCAAAGACGATGGCGGTGGAATACCAGCAAAGGATTTACCTCGAATTTTTGAAAGGTTCTATGTTGTGGATAAGGGTAGATCTCGTGAGAAAGGAGGAACCGGTCTTGGCCTCAGCATCGTAAAAAATATTGCTGAATCACATGGAGGAAAAGTTTCGGCATCCAGTGAGTTAGGTAAAGGTTCTACATTTTCTTTCACCCTACCAAGGAAAACAGGTTAAATCCCTAAGGGAAATTTCCCCAAATAAATTCTAAGCTTAAATCACTGCCCATACTATGTATTGCAGATAAAGTGATTATAGTTCATAAAGCAGTCCCCGTTTACAATATCAGTTTAATATAAATACATCATTATAACTTTGATTTGTATTTCCCCATTTTAAAATAATAGCCAATGTTTTCTTCCAAAGAAAATTTTAATTCCAGAAGAAAGGAATCTTGGATTAAAGCCTTTTTTGGCAGCAGTGCAGTTACATCAATTGTCATTTTAGTCTTAATTATTGCTTTTCTGTTTAAGGAGGGAATTGGTTTTTTTGGAGAAAACAAACGCGAACTCGATCTTTTCCGGAAATCAGGAATGGAGTTTTCAGCTGTAATTACCAATCAGCATGATGCCCAAACCCTTATTTACCGATATCTTGAAAATATTTTGGCTAAAGAAAGTAAACATTTGGAAGAAATGCCCGAAGGCTCCGGGCAAATTAATTTAGCTAAAAACAGGAATGATAAACTTTTAAAATTCTTAAGGAATTTTCAGAAGATCAAAGAAAATCTATTAGAGTATGAAAAGAAAATTGTAGAGATGGCTGTGGAAACAAAACAGTTCATCCAAATCCAGAGTCTAATTAAAGAACTAAGATTAACCCGAGCAAAGTTGAAGCTCCCTGAAGAGGATTTTTCGATCACAATGGATGAGATTGATGATCGTAAAAGTTTTGATTCAAGGGAAATCGAAAGATGGTCCAATTATTTTTTAAGGCATGGACTGGAAAACCAAGCTAAAAATTTGAATGCTTTTTTGATTAATTATGACACATCTCTCAAACCGGTATTTTACAATGATCGTACCGAGGAAATTGTTAAATCATACAAAATTGTGTATCAGCCTCTGATTGAAGCCCAAAATAATGATTTCACTGATATTTTCAGGTCATTTACCACAGACTTTTCCTTGAATGAATCGGAGCAAGAATTTGAAAAAGTAAAGATTGCCTTCACCGAATATCTTGAATCAACGAAGCTTTTCAGTCAAAAACTCGATGAATGGAATCCACATCGGCCCTACCCTCTTAAAGAAGCATTCAGTAGCTTTTTTCTTGGAAGGGATTGGATTACAAACAGTGCTCGTCAGGATTGGTATGGAGTTTTACCGCTTTTCTCAGGGTCTCTTCTAATCTCGCTGATAGCACTTGTACTTGCGGTTCCCCTAGGCCTAGGGTCAGCAATATATATTAGTCAGGTCGCAGGATCCCGAGAACAAGCTATTGTAAAGCCAATGATTGAATTTATCGCATCTATTCCTTCAATCCTTATTGGTTTTTTCGGCATTTCCATGCTCGGGGGATGGATCAATCTTTTTGCGGATGAGAGATTGAATTCGCTGACTGCGGGGTGCCTCTTGGCTCTAATGACGGTACCAACAATTTTTACTCTTGCTGAAGACTCACTCAATAATGTTTCGATTCGCTTACGAGAAGCGTCTTACGCCTTGGGGGCATCCAAATTACAAACCTGTATTCGGGTGGTGATCCCCTCGGCACTGTCAGGAATGATTTCTGCGGTTCTACTTGGGTTTGGTCGTGTAATTGGTGAAACTATGGTTGTGCTGTTGTGTGCTGGAAACCGAATTGCAGTTCCGGACTTCACTCAAGGATTTTCCGTCTTCGCACAACCCGTCCACACAATGACAGGAATTATTGCACAGGAAATGGGTGAAGTTGAATTTGAAAGCATTCATTACCGAGCACTATTTATGGTCGGAATTGTTCTTTTCCTAATTGCTTTAGCGGTAAATTTTTTAGCACAAACCATCACTCATAAAATCAGAAATAAATCATAGTGATGAAAGATCAGCGTTCTCAATCCAATCGTTTTTCTTCGGGCAATAATCGTATGGTGATCCTTGAAAAAACAGTTTTTGGGATTACCCGAATTCTTACCTATGTAATTCTTTTTTGTGCTTGTTTCATTTTCTGGGATATCATTTCAAAAGGTTCCCGCAAACTTTTTACGGACGATGGTTTTATCAATTGGAGTTTTCTGTCTGAATCTCCCCAAACCCTTCATGTAATCGAACATAACGGAGAAATTTCAAAGCTTAGTTCTGACGAATATTTTAAATTCAAAGAAGAATTATCAGATTCTGCATGGGACGAATTAAACACCCGTGATGAATTTACCAAAGTACAAAAGCGGCTTAAAGCAAACTTAATTGCTGCTACGGAAGTAACCTCAAATGAAGTCCAGAAAAGTCTGCTCACTTCCTTCATTCAAGATGAAAAAACAGAAGCCACTGAGAAATTCAACTATTGGATGGAGCTTCTAGAAAACGCATCTTCACATGCTCCAGACTTTCAAGTTTCCTCTGAAGATATGCCCTATCTAGTCGGGCGCTTCATTCTTGCATTTTTAGATCAGACGAAACTGAAATACTCACTTTTGGAAACAGAACTTTCTTTTTTTCAAGCACTGCATTATCCCAAAATCGACCATCTCTCTTCTCAATCCATTCAAAAAATTAAATTAGCTTATTTTAATTTATTGGAGGAACATTTACACAAAATCTGGGAAGCTTACATCGCGGAGAAAAAGAATTTAAAAGAAATCATCCATGATTTCTTACAAAGTCCAAGTCCAACTTCATTTTCGACTCTTGAAAGTCAAATTATTGGCTACATGGAAAACCCATTATTATTGAAAGAGAACTCAGCAAGTTTATGGGAAGCAATAACTTCAGACCTTCAATGGATAGGCTCAGAACACAGGATTGAAGTTCCTTCAAAGGATTACGCATATTCTGGTGGTGGTATTTTCCCTGCTATTGCTGGCACCATTCTTTTAGTTGGAGGGGCCATGCTGATTGCCCTGATGCTGGGTGTATGTTGTGCCATTTTTCTCTCGGAATACGGAAAATCAGGAAAATTCCTCTCTTTAGTCCGTCTTTCGATTCTAAATTTAGCTGGGGTTCCATCAATTATTTTCGGACTATTTGGAATGGGACTGTTTGTTATTTTTCTGGATTGGAATGTTTCTATACTTGCGGGTTGGTTTACGCTCGCTTTCATGGTTCTTCCAATTGTTATCACTGCAAGCGAAGAGTCCCTTCGCTCGATACCAAAAGGTTTTCGAGAAAGTTCACTTGCATTGGGTGCTACTAAATGGACGATGATTCGCACAAGTGTACTCCCATATGCCATGCCAGGCATCCTAACCTCAGCGATCCTAGGTGTAGCCCGTGTCGCCGGGGAAACTGCACCGATTATGTTTACCGCCGCTTTTGCCATGAGATCCGAACTCCCATGGGAAGGACTTGAGCATTGGACTGATTTCTTTTTCCAAGGCGTAATGGCACTCCCCTATCACATCTATGTTATTTCCAAGATTCCTCAAAATGAATATACGGTGGACATGCAATATGGTACCGCCCTTGTTTTTTTAATTTTGGTCTTTTTGCTCGCAAGCGTTTCCTTTATCATACGGAGTCGACTTCGCCGAAAATTCAACTGGTAAGTTGATTTCCCCTGCTTGTGATCAAAGAAAAAAAAGCCCCTTCCTATCCTATTGCCATTGATGTCAAGAATTTGAGTTTCTCATATGGGAAAACCGAAGTGCTAAGTTCGATTTCTCTTCAGATCTTGCAAAATCAGGTAACTTCTTTCATTGGCCCGTCCGGTTGCGGAAAAAGCACCTTACTTAGATGCTTTAATCGGATGAATGAACTGATTGAGCATGCCAAAATCACTCAGGGTTCGGTGTTGATTAATGAGCTCGATATCTATGAAAAATCAGTCGACCCGATCGAACTAAGAAAGAGAATCGGCATGGTCTTTCAAAATTCAAATCCATTTCCAAAATCAATTTATCAGAATGTGTCTTACGGGCTGAAAATTCAGGGATTCAAAAATAAGCGTAAGATCGATGAGATCGTAGAGGACTCACTACAGAAAGCTGCCCTCTGGGACGAAGTAAAGGACAGGCTCAATGAAAATGCCTATGAATTATCAGGGGGACAGCAACAGCGCCTTTGTATTGCTCGAACTCTTGCGGTCCAACCTGAAATCATCCTTATGGATGAGCCGTGTTCATCATTGGATCCAGTTGCAACCGCTCGCGTCGAGGAATTAATTTTCAACTTGAAGCGAGATTACACCATAGTAATCGTTACCCATAATATGCAACAGGCAGGCAGAATTTCCGATCTTACCGCCTTTTTTTATTTGGGTAAACTAATTGAATTTGATGAAACTAAAAAGATATTCATAAATCCCAAAATGCAACAGACTGAAGATTACATTTCTGGAAAATTCGGTTAATCTCCATCATCCAATATCCTAGCAATCCCATGGCCACCCATTACGAACAGATTCTTGAAAATGTTAGATCTAAACTTCTATTAATGGGGCAATTGTCGATTGATTCACTTCGCCTTTCCCTTCAGGCACTTCTTGATAAAGATACCGAACTTGCAAGTGAAGTTAGAGCCAAAGACAAGGAGATTGATACACTTGAAAATGAATTGATTAATGATGTGAATGTGTGCTTATCGACTCATGCACCTGTTGCCGGAGACTTGAGGCTACTCGTAACCACGATGAAAATAAGCCATGAGATCGAAAGAGTTGGTGACGAAGCAAAGACAATTGCCAGACGATCGAAGAAAACGGCTGTAAATGATTTCCATTTGATACCAAAGATGGCGGAGTCCGCACAGGAAATGCTCAAGGACGCACTTTCCGTTTTCGTGGAGTACGATGAGGAGAAGGCTAAGGCAATCTGGACAAAAGATTTGGAAATTGATGCCATGAACTTAGAAAATAACCAATTCTGCCAGGCTTTGGTCATTAAAGATATTCACCTTGTCTCCTCTATTTTTGAGCTTCTTTTTATTTCTAAATCCCTCGAAAGAATCGCAGACCATGCCGTAAATATCTCAAAAGAGGCTGTTTTCCTGGCAACCAGCCGCGACATTCGGCACGCCCCAGAATTCAAGAAGTCATATCTTAAAAAAAATCTCGATTAAATCACTTCTTACCACCCAAATTTTGTTTGCCCAAAAAAATTTCGTCTACATCATAAGAAGCTCTTCGCTAATTCCAATTTTCCCCTCTCAGTCCTCAAAGTGCCCTCAAGCTTATCCTTAATGAGATTTGACTTTCATTCACTACTCGCATGAACAGCTTTAGTTTTTGGGGAGTCGTAGTTAATATTTTATATATCCTCGGTGGTCTAGGAATTTTTCTTTACGGCATGAGGGTAATGAGTGATGCCATAACCAAAATCGCAGGTGCCGGCATGCGACGGATTATGGCAAGCATGACCAAAAACCGATTTTATGGGCTTTTGACCGGCCTATTCGTCACCTGTCTGGTCCAATCATCCTCTGCAACTACGGTTATGGTTGTCAGTTTCGTCAATGCCCAACTCCTTACACTAACCGAATCAATTGGTGTCATTATGGGGGCCAATCTTGGCACCACCTTGACCGGTTGGATCATTGCTTCAGTTGGTAAATTCAGTCTCTCAAAAATTGCACTTCCGATAATCGGCATCGGGTTCCCTTTCATTTTCTCCAAAAAAGCCAAGTTTAAACACACAGGTGAATTTCTGGTAGGATTTGGACTGCTCTTTTTTGGACTCAGTGAACTTAAGAACGCAGTACCGGATGTAAAAAGCCTCTTACAAAGCTCAGATCCTAGGGATTTGCAAATGGTTCGTGAAATCCAGGCAACTATCGAACAATTAAATAGCCACGGCTTTGGTTCCATTTTGATTTTTTTAGTCATAGGAATTTTACTGACCATTGTTGTACAATCCTCTTCGGCAGCGATGGGGATTACCATTATTCTCGCAGTCAACGGATGGATCAACTTCGAGATTGCCGCGGCCATCGTACTTGGCGAAAACATTGGGACAACTATTACCGCTTGGCTTGCCTCTATTGGTACGAGCGTATGCGCACGAAGAGCTGCCCGAGCTCATTTGATCTTCAATGTCGTGGGAACCCTTTGGATGCTCCTTTTATTTTATCCATTTGTATCCATGATAGACAACCTAATGCCAGGAGCAATTTATGCCGAAGATGTGACTTCAGCAGAACTGGATTCACACTATTCAAAAAATGGAATAGAGGGTGAACCGCAGACAGATGAAATCGCCAGGGCGAAGAAGTCTATTATTGATACAAATATCCCTCTGCATCTTTCTCTTTTTCATACCATGTTTAATCTATGCAATATTGCATTATTGATTGGCTTTGCTCCAATGATAGCCAGGACTGTCGAACGGATGGTCAAGGATGATAAGGACATTCAAACATCCTAAATTTTTAAATATAGTAATTTCATAGCAGGTTTACTCTTTACGAGTTATCATTATAATTTCACTTCTTGCTATTATTCTCGCTTGTAATAGGGGACCGGAATGATTTTGAATTTGGAAATGATAGACGAGCAGCCCATCTTTTTCCCAAGAATTGTAACTGGGTTTTATTAAGCCAACTGCATTAGAATATGCTAATAAAAAAGGTTCTATTACTTGTCCTACCTGTCCTTGCTCAGGCAGAACCCTTGAACTTCAATCGGGATGTCCGTCCCATTCTTTCAGAGAATTGCTTTTACTGTCACGGAGTAGATGGAAATAAACGCGAAGCCGATCTTCGACTTGATGTACGCGAAGATGCCTTAGCATCCGATGCGTTTGTACCGGGAGACCTTAATGCCAGCGAACTGTTTTACCGTATTCATTCCGCGGACAAGGATGAAGTTATGCCACCACCTGAGTCGAACCGGTTACTTTCTGCCCGGCAAAAGAAAATACTCGAGCAGTGGATAAAAGAAGGAGCAAAGTATGATAAACACTGGGCCTTTGTGGCACCAAAAAAGAAATCATCACCAAAGGTTCAAAAACCAAACTGGGTACGCAATCCGATCGATTCCTTTGTGCTCACAAAAATGGAAGAAAATAAAATTTCACCCAATCCAGAAGCGGATAAACCAACCCTGATCAAACGACTCTACGCAGACCTCATCGGACTGCCCCCTACTCCTGAAGAGGTAAATGCCTTTGTTTATGATCACTCAGCAGATGCCTATGAAAAGGTGGTGGATCATCTATTGGCAAGCCCACACTATGGTGAACGTATGGCTCTCGAATGGTTGGATGCTGCACGCTATGCCGACAGTAATGGCTTCCAGCAGGACGGAGACACCTACCAATGGATTTGGCGGGACTGGGTGGTCAAAGCCCTTAATCAGGATATGCCGTTCGATCAGTTTACCGTCTGGCAATTGGCTGGGGACCTTCTGCCCAATGCCACCGTCGATCAAAAGATTGCCAGTGGATTTAACCGTAATCATTTGAATAACGGTGAAGGGGGTGCCATTGCAGAGGAGCAGCGTTTTGTGATCCTCTTCGACCGTATCGATGTCACCTCCACTACCTGGCTCGGACTGACCATGGCCTGTGCCCAGTGCCACGATCACAAATACGATCCCATCACGATGCAAGATTACTATGGTATGATGGATGCATTTAATCAGGTCTCCGAAAGTGGCCGCCCGGGGCGGCAGTCTTCCCGGGTTCGGGTAGCCAGTCCCTTCATCGAAATTCCAACTCAAGAAAATAAGGTGAAGATCAAGGAATTCGAAGGTCGGATTGCTCAGTTACGAAAACAGATTAAAAGCAACGATGACAAAGCAAAGAAAGAAAGTTCACTTCCCCAGCGAAATGGACCTACGCAAGCTCAGTTTGTACGAGTCATCAATGATACACCCAAGGGATTTCTCCACCTCGCTGAAATACAAATTTTCCACAACGAAAAAAACATTGCCAGAGGAGGCAAAGCGACCCAAAGCAGTGATTATCCGAATGGACCCGCAAAAAATGCCATCGATGGAAACACCTCTGGAGACTTTTCCCAAAATTCAGTCACCCATACTCAGGAAGAAGCCAAGCCGTGGTTGGAGATCGACTTGGGATCGGAAA
>JBMYOA010000049.1:0-10957 GCA_049598825.1 Opitutales bacterium
TGGAGTGTTTGGTATGAAGGAGGAAGTTTCTACCTTCAGTACTCTGCGGTACCCGAGCCATCCACTTATTTTATGGTAACAGGCTTATTGATGCTTCCTGGCTATAATTTTCTTCGCAGGATCCGGAAGAAAAAATCATTAGGCGATCTAGAAGATATCACCGACAACGCTTGAAACTAGAAATTTTCTAATTTTATAAGGTCTTCAAGGTCTTTAAAATGCTCAAGTAGCCGGGTGGGTTTTTCAATATCTCCCACAATTTCCTCAAAAGTATCTTTTTTCTCTTTTTGAAATTCCCTGACTTTCTCTTCAATCGTTCCTTGGGCAATTAATCGATAGATGAAAATCGGTTTGGTCCGCCCGATCCGGTGAGCCCGGTCTATGGCCTGCTCTTCAATAGCCGGATTCCACCAGGGGTCCATTAGGAAAATGTAATCTGCAGAGGTAAGGGTTACCCCTAATCCCGCAGCTTTGAGGGAGGCAAGCATGACCGTGGAATCTTTGGATTCCTGAAAAGTTTTCACTGGTTGCGTACGATCACGGGTGGCTCCAGTAAGTTTTACAATTTTAAGCTTTGGAATTTTTGTCCGTAGGTTTTTTTCAAGGATCGAAAGATATGATGTGAATTGACTAAAGATAATCGCTTTCGATCCGTTATGAGCTAGGTCATTGATCTTCTGTAATAGAATGGCTTCTTTGGCTCCGGTTTCCAAAATCTCCTTGGGGTTTGGGAGCAACCGTAGATCGCAACAGCTTTGTCTTAATCTCGTAAGGAGTGAAAAAATATGAGTGGGAGAGTTCTTAACTGCATCTTGAAGGTTTTCTCCATTCGCAAGAATTCCTTGCTCAACGAGTAATTTATAAACCTTTTTCTGCTCCTGATTTAAGATACATGGAACTTCAGCCTCTATTTTTGGGGGTAATTCTTTGGCCACATCCCTTTTTAAGCGTCGGATCACAAAAGGAGCGATTTGCCTCTTAATCATTAGATGTGTTTTAGGAGAATCCTTTTGCAATTCTTTCTCCATTTCCCGCCTACCTCCCAAAAGTCCAGGCATCAGAAAGCGAAAAATCGTCCAGATATCCATCGCTGAGTTTTCCAAAGGAGTTCCCGATAGTGCCAGTCGGTTTCTTGCATTGATGGCAAGACATGCCTGCGTCACTTTAGCCTGAGGGTTTTTGATCATTTGAGCCTCGTCAAGAATAGCACATCTGAATTGATGACCTTCCAGTAATGACCGGTGCCGACGAATTTGGGTGTAACTTGCAACCCATAAGCATTCTTTACTGTGTTTTGTAAAATCATTTCCCTGCTTGAGTACTTCCACCTTGATCTTTGGGAAATGGGTGGCGACTTCCTGTTCCCACACGGGTACCACAGACGCCGGGCAAACGACTAAGTCTGGAAGTTCGAGTCTGGGGGATGAGGCAATCAAAGCGAGGGTTTGTATCGTTTTCCCCAAGCCCATTTCATCCGCGAGAAGGCCGTGGCATCCAAGTTGATGAAGCCATAATAGTTTGCTTACGCCTTCCTTTTGATAAGACCTGAGGAAATTTATCTTTTTGGTAGGTGTGGGATGCTTAAGTGTTTGTATCTCAGCCTGCCATTTTTCCAGCTTTCCATCTGCCCGTGTTCGGAGGTGCTTTCTCGCAAATAGAGAAAATAACATATAACGTGGCCAGTCAGTCGATGAATTCTTCCCTCTACTTTGTTTCCACCATTCATAGTCATCAATTTGTTCCTTTTTAAGCCGGACCAAGCCTTGGTTTGGAAGAAAGATTGTACCGGTTCCAATTTTACTGATTTTTCGAGTAAATCGTGAATTTAACTTATTTTTTCCCAAGCGGAACTGGTCGCGAAGAAGCATTTTTTCAGAACCCTTGCTCTGAGCCTCTAATTCCCAATGAATTTCATGTCTACCTCTTTTGATTAAAGCCGCTTCACCCAAATATTTTAATTCGAAGGAATCTTCCCAATATCGAAGTCTTTCGGATGCAAATTTACCCACTTTTTCCCAATCTGAGAGCCGAAAGATTCCATTTTCTTTGTCGTATAGAAACCCATCCTCAATGGATTCGCGGGTAAATTGAATGAGTGTGGAACCGTCAAAATGATCATTTACATCTGATTTACTTGAGCCACAGGCTGGAATTAATCCTTCTTTGGTTTTCCATAAAGGCTTAGCCATCAAACCCTTTTTTCCTGATACTGAGAGCTCAATCAGTAGCTGTGTTTGGAACCTTCTTTCTCGCTCTGAAGTTTCATCTGCATCTTTTGGATTGGTTTCAGTAGAGGTGGAGTTTTGTGACGGTGAATCCTCTTCTACTAGACTACCAAGCATGGGGTCTTCCTCATGAATCTCTGTGATTAGTTCCTCCAATTCATATAGACCAGCTACGGCGATGGCTCGACCTAGGCTCTCGTCATCCAGGGAGGTGCGGAAATCCAACTTTTTACCTTTCCATTCCATCACAGAGTAAGATTCTTCCCTCTTGATTTTACGAATTAGAATAATTTGCTCAGGACTGATATCGAGTCCGCTAATCTTTCCCTGGTGATAAAACTTTCTACCCTCAAGGAGATCTTTTTCAGTAAATTCCTTTTCCCAATCAAGGTCAGATAATTTAATGAACCATGACTCTACCGACTCCTGAGTAAAACTGCGGGAAGGTCCGTTGGATATCATGCTTTAAAATCAAGGTGCATTACTCCCTAGGCTAACCTTCTTGAAATTATTCCGGCAAGTGTAATCGAAAAGAATAGGAATACTTTTTTAAGATTTTCAGTCTTTAGCTGAAATCCAATTATAGAGCTGGGCATATTTTTGGGCAGCGAGTTCCCAAGAACAGGAAATTTGCATCGTCCTCGTTTGCATTTCGGAATAAAATTCTTCCGATCGCCAGTCATCACAAGCCTGCTTAATCGCATGAGTGAGGGAAATTTTATCAGCTTTATCAAAAAGATATCCGGTGTGGTCTTTTGATTCATCAGTTCTAGGTCTGATAGTATCAGCCAGTCCACCTGTTTTTCGGGCAATGGGGACCGACCCATATCTCATGGCGTATTGCTGGGCCAATCCACAGGGTTCAAATCGGCTCGGCATGAGGAAAAAGTCAGAGCCTGCAAAAATTCTCCGAGCCAATGCATCGTCAAAACCGATCTTCACCGCTATCTTTTCAGGATATGTCTTTGCCATATCCAAGAATCCATTTTCTTGATCTTCAGCCCCACTGCCCAAAATTATAAATGTAGCGTCGGTACTTTTAAGAATTTCAGGAAGGGCAGAAAGTAGTAAATCCAATCCCTTCTGTTCGTACAGCCTGGATACAACTCCCAAAAGTGGTTTGTTTGGAAAAGAAAGTTTAAATTCTTTCAGAATCGATTCCTTGCATTTTTTCTTTCCCATGCTTGGAGCAGAAGGACTAATGGGGTGAGGAATAGATGCATCGGTTAGTGGATCCCATGCTTCTTCATCAATACCGTTCAGTATACCAACCAAATCAGCTCCTCGGAAGCGCAGGCACTCTTCAAGGTTTTGTCCATTTTCAACCGTACGAATCTCTTTTGCATAGGTTGGGCTAACAGTTGAAATTTTATCAGCGTGCTGAATTCCACCCTTTAAAAGATTTAAACGGCCGTGGTGCTCAAATCCATCCATGGCCCAATATTTAAGAGGCAGTCCAGATTCAAGAAAATCTTCATGAGTAAAGACTCCCTGGTGCTCAAGATTGTGGATTGTGAGCAAAGAGCCCTGAGGATTGGGTTTATTTATCTTTTCCTGTTTAGCATTGAGATAGCCACAAGTGGGGGCTGCCATCCAGTCATGGGCATGCAGGATGTCGGGTTTCCACCTGGTCACTTTTTCTAGTTCGCAGGCAGCATGCGAGAGCACAAAAGCCCGCAGGCTATTATCTGGATAATTCCCGTTTTGATCCGCATATATATCTTCCCGATCAAAAAGATGATCGTTGATTAGAAAATAGATGGGAATGGGATACTTTTTATCATTCAAAACCCCTAGTTTAGAGGTTATATCTTTGGATTTATGCTTAAAAGTGATTTCTTTTTTTAGAATCCGAATGGGTAAACTTTTACAACACCTGTGCCGAGGGCACAGTACACGCACATCGATTCCCGCTCTCTTCAAAGCAAAAGGAAGGCTTCCCACCACCTCTCCGAGACCTCCGGTTCTGGCAAATGGGCTTATTTCAGGACTTACAAAAAGTACTTTCATGAAAATGGAGTGACTCCCGTTGATGCCATAATGTCAGGAATTAGCAATCAATTTGCACATCTGATTCATGCCTTGCATCGGCTTTCAACTTAAAATATTTTAGTTAGCGAACTTTATGAAAGAATTCTCTTATTCAATTCAAACCGAAGGATAAACCAGACCAATTAATCTAGGTTAATTCCTTATTAAAATTTTTCCATAGATGAGCGAACAAACGCTGCAATTTGAATCCGAGAGACATTTTCATCAGCTGTATGGTGAGAATCCTGAAAACCTGCAGAAAATAGAGAAACTTCTGGATTTAAAAATTGTTGCCCGCGGAGATCTGCTCAAAATGGAAGGGGAAGAGAAATCATTGAAGCAGTGTGAAGAACTCTTTGGGCTTTTAGAAATGGGGCGGGAGCAGGGAATGGTGACCAAGAAATCAGATTTCATGAGATTTTTGGAAAAGGTTTCGAAGGGCAGGGGGCAAGAACTTCGCGACTTACTAAATGACCCGCTGGTTCTTAACATCCGAAAAAAATCCGTAGTCCCTCGTAATTTGGGGCAGAGGCGATTTTTGGATTTAATTCTCAAAAATGATCTAGTTTTTGGCATCGGCCCTGCCGGAACTGGAAAAACATATTTGGCCATGATTGCGGCACTTCACTCGCTACTCGAGGGGAAAGTTCAACGGATTGTCTTGGCCCGTCCCGCGGTGGAAGCCGGGGAGGCCCTTGGTTTTTTACCCGGCGATCTCGAAGAAAAGCTTCTTCCCTATCTACGTCCATTGTACGATGCGATGGATGAGGTTTTAGGCCCTGTAGAGGCAAGGAAACTGGTGGAGACTGGAGTCGTTGAAATTGCCCCGCTCGCCTACATGCGTGGACGCACTCTGAGTAAGTGTTTTGCCCTGCTCGATGAGGCACAGAACACCACGCGATCTCAAATGATGATGTTTCTTACAAGATTGGGAGAAGGCAGTAAAATGGTGGTTACTGGAGACCTTACTCAAATCGACCTGCCACCGAGAGAGGAATCCGGTTTGATGGAAGCAAGGCGTTTGTTGAAGAAGGTACCGGGGTTGTATTTTCATGAATTTGACCATGATGATGTGGTTCGGCACCCACTGGTAAGTGCAATTATCTCAGCGTACCAACCACCCTCCAAAGATTCTTGATGATTCTCTAACCAATGGCCAAAGAGGAAAACAGATCCATCCGCCGTAAATCGAACCGAGAACGAGCAAAGCGGAGAAAAGAACTTGCTCGGGAAGAACGGCAGGATGAACAAGTCAATGGACAAGAGAAGATTGCAGTCAAATGGGGGAAGCAAGTCTTATTAACAGGCATTTTTGCGACCGCTCTGATTTTTATTTGTTTTGTGGGACAGGATCCACCGAGCTTGCGTACTCTGGGTGAGGTAGCACCGGAAAATGTTTATGCGGATCGTGATTTTAAATACCTTAGTGAGGTACGAAGAGCAGAGGCGGAGGAGTGGATCCGTAGCAGTACTCCAAGGGAATTTGCCCAGAACTTCTCTGGGGAAGAGGCATTCGCCAAAGCACTTATCCGTTTGCAGGAAGGACTTCTGACTGTTCAGAGTCTGCCGGAGGATGCACAAGAACAAGCTCGTCTAAGCCTCCTTAATGAATTGAAGGTAAATTTTAATCTACAAATCGATTTAGAAGAACTTCCTTGGCTTATGAAGTGGCAGAATTTTCCTCTAGGAGAGGATCTTTTCTCGACCATTAGTAAGAAGTTGAGACTTCTTCATCTTCGAGGAGTTGTTAAATACCCATCCACCGATCAAAAATTTATATCTGAAGCCAACGCAACAAGAGAAATGGAGGGAGCTATGCTTAAACTAAGCACGGACCTCATTATCATCTCAGGCCTTGAAGAAGGTCTTCGGTTCTCAATTGAACCTGAGGAAGTCCAAACAGATTATCCGGCTCTCGCTCGAAACCTCAGCGAAATTAAACTTTTACTTGAAGAAGGAGGCCCTTTTCCTGAAGAAGGTCTTCTTTTGCAGGATCTAATCGAAAGTGCGGATGAAAACGCTTCCTTTGAAGCACAAAAATTCAGAAATGATCTTGCCTCGGCCTACTCAACCTTTGCCCTCAGGGGACTTCATTTAAGAACGATTGACCGGGAGGCCACCACGGCATCTCAGGAGCGGGCCATTGCCCAGATGGAACCCCCTATCGTTTCTGTCGAAGAAGGGGATATCATACTGAAGATGGGATCCAAGGTCACCGCATTAGACCTCGAAAAATATTCCAAGTTTTTAAATCTGACTGTTAAAGATAGAAACCTTTTGCCCAAGCGGGTTTTTATAACTCTGGGCACATTTCTTTTTTCGGTCATTTATATCACATTGATTATGCCCGGATTCTGGAGAGATTCTTCCCGCTCAGGCATCGTGTCAGTTGCTATTTTGGCAAATCTCGGACTTTCCCGATTTATTTTGGAGTTAGGTGGCACTGATCTTTTTGGTGAAAATGCACTGCTTGTTGGGCTATTACCAAATCTACTGCCCGTTGCCTTTGCCTCGATGATTGTGATGACAACGGTCGGCCCAAGAATGGCAACGCTGACGGCACTCATGACCAGTATTTTTCACGCATCTATGCAGAATGCTGGAATTGATGTCTTTGCGACCGGGTTTAGCTCTGCTTTAGTCGGTGCTTTTTTCTGTCGTGAAGTTCGTCTTCGCGGAGCTGCGCTCAAGGCAGGTGCCTTGGCTGGTTTGACTGCGGCGGTCATGGCAGTTGGCCTGGGAATCGCATCGGGTAGTGGTCCTCTTGCCTCTATCAATCACGCAGGAATCTCCTTGTTAATCGGCGTCTTTACCGGAGCCCTGGTATTGGGTGCGATGCCCCTTATGGAGAATGTTTTTAAAGTGGCAACAGATGCAACCCTCTTTGAACTGACGGACTTCAACCATCCTTTGTTGCGTAAAATGCAGATCGAGGCTCCGGGATCCTATCATCATAGTCTGATGGTCGCGAATCTTTCGGAAAATGCAGCAATAGCCGTAGGGGCAAACCCAATCCTTTGTCGTGCCGCATCGCTTTTTCATGATATTGGAAAGATGACCCAGCCCCATTACTTTACGGAAAACCAAGGAGAATTCGATAATCCACACGACCAGAAAAATCCCTCGATGAGTGCCTTGATTATCAAGAGTCATGTAAAGGA
Organism: Opitutales bacterium; assembly: GCA_049598825.1. Taxonomy (GTDB): domain Bacteria; phylum Verrucomicrobiota; class Verrucomicrobiia; order Opitutales; family Seribacteraceae; genus Seribacter. Next base: position 7,418 of record JBMYOA010000049.1, read on the forward strand.
AGGTATCGATATGGCTCGCGAACATAGACTTCCTAAAATTTTGAGGGATGTCATTCGCCAGCATCATGGGACCACCTTGGTAAAATATTTTTATTATCAGGCTCAGGAAAAAATGAAACAGGAAACCCTTGGACTCGGAGATATGGAGAGTGTAAAACCTGATGAATCTACCTATCGGTACGATGGTCCGAAGCCCCGATTTAAGGAGAGTGCAATCATTTTCTTTGCCGATTCGGTGGAAGCGGCTGCCCGAAGTTTGCCAAAGGTTACCCAGCACAGCATTGAGGAGTTACTGGAAAATATTTTTAATGATAGACTGGAGGATGGCCAATTGGACGAGTGCCCTTTGACCCTCGAAGAAGTTTCCAAAATTAAGCGTAGTTTTGTAAAAACTACCCTCAATATGTTGCACTCCCGCATTGAGTATCCCTCGGAAGAGAAAACTAACGGTAAGCGAAAAGATACCCATACTCCCTTCAATGAATCATCAAGCTGACTCCCTCCCAGGTGTGGTTTCTTTTGCTTTTTCGAACCTTCATCCCCGGCTCTCTTTTTCCGAGTCGAAAGTTAAAACCTTTTTTCAAGCACTCTTTACTCTGTATCCACAGGGGCCGGTGGGCGAACTTTCGATCGTTTTCATGGAGCGAGCTGAGCACAATCAATTGCATGGGGAATTTCTTCAGGACTTTCGGCCCACCGATGTGATTACCTTTCCATCGGACCCTGAAGAAAATATGGCCGGAGAGATTTGTATCTCGGTGGATCAGGCATGGGAAGAGTCGGTATCCCGCAAAATACCCTTTGTTGAAGAGTTAAGCCTCTACTTGATACATGGATGGCTACATTTGGTAGGATTTGATGATATTGAAAAGGTGGAACGAAAACAAATGAGGTTTGAAGAGGAGAGAAGTCTCAAACATATCGAAAAAATGAAAGCCTGGCCGGATTTTATTCTCGCCCCCATTGATTCCTAGGGATAACCCCAAGAGGATGTCTGATAAAACCTCCAAAAGGATTACTCTGGCGAAACGCTTTCGCAACGCTTTCCTTACGGGCCTCTTGATTTTTCTGCCCCTTGGCACGACCATCTTTGTCTTAGATTTCCTTCTTGATATGTTCAAGGAGCCTGCCACCCGAATGGCTAACCAGTTGGGCTTGGAGTATGAGCAATTCTTTTTCGGTCTTGAAACACTGCTGGCAGTGGTAGGTTTGCTCAGTGGAATACTGGCCCTTACCGTTCTTGGTTTCCTTTCCAACTATGTTCTTGGGAAATTCTTTATATCCACTACCGAGAAAGTGCTGGATAAAGTGCCTTTTCTCAGCACAGTTTATCGTTCGGTAAAACAGATTGTGGAAACTTTCGGCAAGGATAACCGGGCCGTTTTTCGTGAGGTTGTTTTGGTTGAATATCCCAGGCAAGACTGCTGGGTTCTCGGTTTTGTCACGGCATCAGGGTCCAAGCAGACCGAATCGGCAATCAAAAAGAAAATCACAAATGTATTTGTCCCCACCACTCCTAATCCAACGAGTGGTTTTCTCCTTCTTGTCCCCAATGAAGATGTCATCCCCTTGGATATGTCTGTCGGTGATGGCATGAAAATGCTCATTTCCGGCGGGGCGGTCGCTCCACCTCCGGGCAAGAAAAGGGGGAGGGCCCCTCGAAAAGGTCGCGGGCAGCGTTCATCCCAGAATAGTGCCAAAAGAGACAACCCCCGCACATCGAAGTCCTCTGATTCATCTCCCAAGCCAAATGAACGAAAGCCGGCCAACCGCCGACCCCGGAAGCCCAAGTCCGAAGACTCCTGATTCATGCCTGACCCCGAGCTCGAAATCCGAGGGGTAGTCCTTAATCAGGAAGAAACAGGAGAGAATTTTATAAGACTCACCCTCTTTTGCCCAAATGGGCTTCGCCGATGCCTTTTGCGTAAGGTGAAAAAACTTTCAGCCATTTCACCTCCAGACCTCTTCGATGAAACGGAAATTGCCCTTCAGGCAACCAACTCGCAGGGACTTCCTTTCATCAAGGAACATCAGGTTCTGCAAAAAAGGATGTCACTGGCCTTTGACCGGGAGCGTTTTGATGCCGCAGGTTTCTTGGCACGCTTTTATATCGATAATGGGGAGCATTTACTGGACTCAATCCAATTCTACCGAATTCTGCAAAATGCACTCACATCCCTCATTAATCAAGGGCATCCACCGACTGTGCTGGTAAAGACCCTGTTTCTTTTTGCCAGGGAAGAAGGACTGCCGGTCAAGGAGTCCTGGTTTTCCGGTTTGACCGCGGAATTTGCGAAAGTGGCCCATTCCATTCTTCGCCTGCCAGTAAAGGAATCAATCAGCCTCAATGAGCAGGCCCCTCTTCTGCTGGAGTCGCTTTGCCATTGGTTACGGGCAGAAACGGAGCTCAGGTGTTAGTTTCCGCTTTTTTTCTCGACGAATCATAGAAACGAAATCAAAACTTATCAAAGTGAACTTTTGAAAATGGGGATTTTTAAAAAAGATTGGCAAATAAAAACATCAGGCAAGGGAACTTATGAAATAACTTCCGCTGTCTCCGATGCCCTGCAATCATCGGGGCTTTCCGATGGCGTGGTCAGTGTGTTTGTCCAGCACACCAGTTGCAGTCTCGTCCTTATGGAAAATGCGGACCCCACTGCCCGTACCGATCTTGAGCGCTTCATGGACGATCTTGTGCCCGATGATAATCCTCATTTCATCCATACTTATGAGGGACCTGATGATATGCCTTCCCATATCAAGATGGCTCTTACCCGAAGTAGTGAAAACATTCCATTCAGTCAGGGGAGACTGCAATTGGGTACTTGGCAGGGTATTTTTTTATGGGAGCACCGGGTCGCTCCGCATAACCGCAAACTTATTTTTACCTTTCTTGGCGAATGAAACCTGTACCAACCAAAATATCCTTTCTCAGTCTTCTCCTCTTTTTATTTATCGGTTGCATGCAAACTGGTGATGTTATTGAGGAAAAGGATCATCCCGCCTTCGAAAGGGGCAAATCCCTGCTCAAAGTCGGAAAAAACCAGGAGGCTCTGGATGAGTTCCTTGCCGTTACCCGCCGCCTCACCGAGTGTCCACAATCTCATCTGGAGTGTGGCCGCCTTCTTCTATCCCTGGATGCCCGTAAGGATCCCGTGGCCGCGATCTACCATTTCCGCCGCTATCTTCTTTTGGAGCCAAACTCCCGTGAGTCCTCCAAAGTTGAGCAACTGATCATTACTGCAGAACGTGAAATTCTTCGTAAACTACCTGGCGAGCCTTACGGAGATTACCTCGATTCCCTCAAACTGAAAGAGGAGAATGAACGCTTGACCCGCGAAATTGCCGACCTCCGTGCCCGGTTGGGGATACCCGTTTCCAAGACATCGCTTCCAGCGGTTAAACCGGCGGCAACAAGTAATAAGCCGGTGCCCGTCTTGGCCACCCCGGGCAATATCCCACCCATACAACCCGCCCGCCCGGCCGGCCCCACTCAGATGCAAACCTATGTCGTACAAAGTGGAGACAGTCTTTATGCCA